>JADFVG010000021.1 GCA_015222405.1 Chloroflexota bacterium | reverse complement strand
TTTCAGCTGGCTACCACAAAGGGCTATGGCTTCAGCAAGTTTGTCAGCAGCGGCAATCAGGCAAGCATCAACATGGCTGACTATCTGGAGTATCTCGCTGAGGATGAAGATACAAAAGCTATCGTGCTCTATATCGAGGGGATCGAAGTCGAGGAGGGGGGGAGGTTTATAGAGGTTGCCCGAGAGGTGGTGAAAAGGAAGCCCATCGTGGCCTTCAAGGGTGGGCGTACCAGCGCCGGCTCCAGGGCGACCCTATCCCATACTGCCTCTCTCGCTGGCTCCGATGAGGTCTTCGATGCTGCCTGCAAGCAGGCGGGCATAATCCGGTGCTATGAGGTCATCCATCCCTTTGACCTGGCTGAAGCCTTGTCCTGTCAGCCGCTGCCCAAGGGGAAGAGGGTCTCCATAATCGGAAGTGGTGGTCAGTGCGTTGCCACTGCCGATGCATGCGCCTCGCTGGGGCTGGAGCTACCAGAGTTCGATCCTGATACCAAGCGCCGCCTCAAGGAGGTGCTACCGCCCTGGGCCCCGGTGCCCACCAACCCCGTGGATACCGCTGCCCCTCGCGAACCCATGACCACACCGCGGATCGCTGAGATCCTGGCGCAACTCGATTACATCGATGGCATAATCATCTCCAGCCCTTGGGTGGGTTGGGATTTCTCCCCTGACCGAATAAGAGAGCTGCTCACCGAGGCGGAGATGGTTACTTCTATACCCCAGCAATATGGCAAGCCGGTGATCAGCACCGCGATAGCGGCGAGCTTTGCCGCTACCGACCTTGCCTTGGACCTTTATCGGCAGGCAAGAATCCCCCTCTATAACACCCCCGAGGAATCAGCCCGGGCGATGTATGGCTTGATGAGGTATGGCGAGATAAGGCGTCAGTTGGGGGAATCCTGATGATCACCGTGGAACAGGCACTGGAGAAAGTCCTCAGTTGCGTTGAGGTGCTGAACAGGGAAGAGAAACCCATCCTCGAGTGCCTGGGGCAGGTCCTCGATGAGGACGTCTATTCCCCACTCGATGTCCCCCCACTGGACAATGCCGCCATGGATGGCTATGCCGTCCAGGCAGAGAGCACCAGGGGTGTCACCCAGTCATCGCCTGCCGTCCTCGATGTTATCGGTGAGGTCAGCGCCGGCGCTATATCACAGCAGGAGGTGAGACCGGGAACGGCGATCCGCATTATGACCGGGGCCCCCATTCCCCAAGGCGCTGATAGCGTGGTACAATTCGAGGACACAGATGAAGCCCTTCGCCCCCAGCGTCCCATATCCCAGATCGGCATCCTGAAGGAAGTAAAAAAGGGGCTGAATGTGCGCCGTGCTGGTGAGGACATCTCGCGCGGTCAGTTGGTGCTGGAGAAGGGCACTCCTCTGCGCCCCCAGGAGATCGGTGTTCTCGCCTCCATAGGTAAGGCGACGGCGGCGGTTATTCGCCGCCCTGTGGTGGCAATCCTGGCTACCGGCGACGAGCTTGTGGAAATCGACCAGCCGCTTCCTCAGGGGAAGATCCACAACAGCAATAGCTTCAGCCTCGCCGCCCAGGTCGCTCGCTATGGCGGCATCCCCAAAATCCTGGGCATCGCCCGAGACCGAGAGGAGGAGCTTGAAGCCAAGATAAGGCAAGCGCTGGATTCGGATTTGCTCCTCACCTCGGGAGGGGTCTCAACGGGGCAATATGACCTGGTGAAGGATGTCCTGGCAAAACAGGGAGAGATCTCCTTCTGGACGGTGCGCATGAAGCCGGGCAAACCCCTAGCCTTTGGTCTGATTAACGGGGATAGGAAAAGGGTGCCCCATCTGGGACTTCCCGGTAACCCGGTAAGCTCTATGGTCACTTTCGAGCTCTTCGCCCGCCCCGCTATCTTGAAGATGATGGGGCAGAGAAACCTCTCCAAGACCATGATCAGGGCAATTTCAGAGAGCAGGATAGAAAATACCGACGGTCGCCGCGTCTTCGCCCGGGCTGTGGTGAGAAGAGAAGGAGATCACTACTATGCCCGGACCCGGGGACCCCAGGGCTCAGGGATACTCACCTCTATGACTCAAGCCAACGGGCTGGCCATCGTTCCCGAAGATGTGGCGGCAGTTGAGGAGGGAGAAATAATTCAGGTGCTAATGCTTGACTGGAGGGAAGAGTAAATCAAACCAACTTTATACGGGATGTAAAAACACCAAAGCGATCGAGAGGATACAGGGAAAGGAGAGTTCGAAAAGATGCCACCCGTTATTTCTATAGTGGGCAAATCGAAGTCAGGAAAGACCACCCTTATTGAGCGCCTAGTCGCTGAGCTTAAGCGGCGAGGCTATCGCGTTGCGACCATAAAACATAGCCCCAAAGGCTTTGAACTCGACCAGCCGGGAAAGGATAGCTGGCGACATGCCCAGTCGGGGAGCGATGCCGTGGTCGTCAGCTCACGGCAAAGGCTGGCCATGATCCTGCCTCAGGACCACGATGCCACCATCGAGGAGGTGCTGCGCCTCCTGGGCCCGGACTTCGACATCGTTCTCGCCGAGGGATTTAAAAAGGGCTCTGCACTCAAGATCGAGGTGCACCGCAAGGAGCTGGGAGAAGGGCTTCTTCTCTCTCCCAAGCAACTCCTGGCCATCGTCAGCGATGAGCCCTTGGAGGCCGACGCGCCTCAGTTTTCATGGGACGACATCGCCGCTGTAGCCAGCTTCATTGAGGAGAAGCTCATCTCCAAATGGCCAGTGGCAGAAGCGGTGGTCGTGGCCAATGGCTCGCCGCTGACCCTCAGCAGCTTTCCCCGGCAAATTATAGCCAACACTCTATTGGCCATGGTATCAACCCTTAAGGGGGCGGGCAAAATAAAGAGCCTGGACGTCTTTATCAGAAGAAAGAAATAGCATTCAGCGCCAGATCGGGGTTAAAATCTCAGCTCGAAGCGGTTATAGTCTCCGCTATATTCTGACCAATTGGCATCAACCCGCTCCACCCATGCCCCCCGCGGCCCCTCCTCCAGAAGTCGCAGCAATTGCTCCAGTTGCTCCCTCCATCCCTCAGCTTTGACCTCCACCACCTCTTCTGGATAGAGGTTGCGCACATAACCGGTAAGCCCCAGGTCTCTGGCGTGGCGCAGGACGAAGGAGCGGAAATTTACCCCCTGAACAACGCCATAAACGAGTGCGTGAAGACATGCCTCTTGGGACATACTAACTCAACCCCTCAGTGCTAAAGGAGCCTTATCAGGGAGCGGGGTTTGACTCCGTCCAGCCTCTCAAGCCCGTACTCTCGAGCAAGGTTCACCGCCTGAGCAAATTCTTGCCTTGTCAGGGGGCGGGAAAGGGCAGGGATTTTGAACGCTCTATGGGAGGGATAATACTGAGCCATCACATTTAGATAGGTATTGACGGAGATCTCCTCAGCGAGGAAGCGCACCACCCCCTCGGTCCCGGCTATCCCGTTGGGGAGCACCAGATGACGGACTAGGAGTCCCCGCTTTGCCACCCCGTGCTCGTCAAGCTCAAGGTCTCCCACCTGGCGGTGCATCTCCTTCACCGCTGCCTGGTTCACCGAGGGGTAATCCTTGACCCCGGAGAAGCGCCTCGCATTTCTGTCATCGGAGTACTTCATATCGGGCATATAGATATCGACGATGCCATCGAGGAGCTTCAGCGTTTCCACGGAATCATAGCCACCGCTGTTATAGACCAGGGGGATGGAGAGCCCCAAACCAGCGGCAACCTGCAATGCCTCCAGTATCTGGGGCACCACATGGGTTGGGCTGACCAAGTTTATGTTATGGCAGCCCCGCTGCTGGAGGGAAAACATCATACTCGCTATCTCCCCCTTGCTCGCCAGTCTTCCTTCACCCAACTGGCTGATGGTATAGTTCTGGCAGAACATGCATCTCAGATTGCAGTGGGTGAAGAAGATCGTTCCTGAACCCCGGGACCCCACCAGTGGTGCCTCCTCACCTAAGTGAGGTCCATAGCTAGAAACCACTGCCTCGGTGGCAGTGCGACACATGCCCGTCTCGCCCCGCAGCCGATCGACGTGGCAGCGGCGGGGACAAAGCTCACAGCTATGGAGGATGGCTTGGACACGCTCGATCCTTTCCTCCAGCTCCCCGCTGTGATAAAGCTTCTGGTAGGCTGCCAAGTCTTTATTCCTCCTCAGCCTCAGCCTCTTTCAACTCCTTGGGCTTCCTCTTCTTCCTAACCACTTCAACCGTGGGTGAGGGTTGAATAACGAAGGTGGTCACCGTTTTCGTGGCCCCCTTTTTGGGCTTCTTTGACTCCCGTTTGCGATAATCTCTGCCACCCATTTTGACACCTCATCCTGGCACCTATACCATCCTATTCAAGTTTAGCAAAAGGGGCTTGCGTTGACAAGGCTAGACCGCAATTGATACAATACGAAAGTGTCATCCCTATCCATGTTTTGGCCAAGTCCAGGCCCCGTAGTGTAGCGGCCGAACACGCCACCCTGTCAAGGTGGAGAGCGTGGGTTCAAATCCCATCGGGGCCGCCAAAAGGGGATGTCTCTTGGCCGCAATGGTAGTTGCGGCCCTTTATATGTAAAATTCCCGCTAAATGCGGGACAGGGAGGGAGAAAAGTTCATGAGCGTGGATGAAATAATCAGTGCCGCCAGAAAAGAAGGAAGAGCATACCTAACTGAGTTAGAATCGAAGCAAATACTAAAGGAGGCCGGGGTAGAATCAACGAAGATAAGGCTCGCCCGGTCAAAGGAGGAGGTTATCTCCTTGAGCAAGGAGATCGGCTTCCCGGTAGCGCTGAAGATAGTGTCGCCCGATGTTCTCCACAAAACCGATGCCGGAGGGGTTAAGCTGAACCTCAATAGCGAACAGGAGGTAGCTAAAGCCTTCGATGACATCATCTCCTCGATAAAGCAGCACGAGCCAACGGCGAAGATCGAGGGGATAGCGGTGCAGAACATGGCCCGACCGGGAACAGAGGTGATCATCGGTATGCATAAGGACCCTCAGTTTGGACCGGTTTTGATGTTTGGGCTGGGCGGCATATTAGTCGAAGTTCTCAAGGATGTCTCCTTCAGGATCGTCCCCCTAACCAAGAGAGATGCCCAGGAGATGATTAGAGAAATAAAGGGATACCCGATACTGGAAGGGTATCGGGGGCAGGAGCCGGCCAATATCGGCGTGCTGGAGGACCTTCTGCTCAAGGTTTCCGATTTTGTGGAGCAGAGGCCGGAGATAAAGGAGCTAGATATCAATCCCATCTTCGCCTACAGCGATGGTGCCGTGGCTGTGGATGCCAGGGTGATCCTCGAATCCAACTGAGAGGAGCCAGGTTGAAAGACATTGTATCAAAGCTCCATCGGGCGTTTAACCCGCGCTCGGTGGCAGTGGTGGGCGATAAACGGGAGATGGACTATATGTGGCTCAGGAGCCTGGCTCACTTTCAGGGGAAGGTGTACTCGGTTCAGATCGATGAGCAGGAGCTACCTGGCATCGAGGCCCTGGGGGTCAAAAACTACAATCGCCTGCTCGATATCCCGGATGAGGTGGACTATGTAATCGTTGCTGTGCCCAGAGCGGTAGCTCCTCAGATCATCCGCGACTGCATTGACAAAAAGGTAGGGGGAGTGATGCTGTTCACCTCGGGGTTTGCAGAGACCAACACTGAAGAGGGGATTAGACTACAACAGATCATCACCGAGATGGCCGAGGAAGACGGCCTCAACCTCATTGGACCTAACTGCATGGGAATCTTCAACCCCAGGATTGGACTGCTGAATGCTACAGAACTATACTACGGCGACGGTGGCCCTGTGGGTTTCATCTCTCAGAGCGGCACCTATGCCATTTTCTTTAGCTTGATCGGAGCAGCCCACGGGATCAAGGTAAGCAAATCGGTAAGCTATGGCAATGCCGTGGTTCTGGATAGCACCGACTACATGGAGTATCTAGCCGAGGATGAGGAGACCAAGATAATTGGCATGTACATAGAGGGGGTGAAGAAGGGGCGTCAATTCTTCACCTCTCTCAGGGAGATCGCCAAGAGAAAACCGGTGCTCATCTGGAAGGGGGGGGTGACCGAAGAAGGAAGTAGAGCCACAGCCACCCATACTGCCTCCTTGGCCGAGTCGCCCTTAATCTGGGATGCCGTGATCAAGCAGTGCGGAGCGATCAAGGTTGATAGCCTGGATGAAATGATTGATACCATAAAGGCATTGCTCTTCCTCAAACCAACCACTGGGAAGAGGGTGGGGCTGGCAGCGATGACCGGGGGGCAATCGGTGGTGATAACCGATACCTTCGCCAAAGCGGGACTGGAGGTCCCCCTGCTCACCGAGAAGTCGTACCAGAAGTTCGCCACCTTCTTCAACACCATCGGCAGTAGCTATCGAAATCCCCTGGACATAAGCTCCAATCTCAGGCCCTTGGA
>JADFVG010000170.1 GCA_015222405.1 Chloroflexota bacterium | reverse complement strand
CCGTGCTGTGCTTTCAGTGCTTCAAAGTCAGGGTCTATGTCTGTCTTTCTTAGAATCCATGCGGCAACCAGCAAGAACGGAGCAAACAGTGGGCCCCACCATAGATAGCCAAATAGTGTATTGCCAGTTGATATTACAGAGTATTCCATGAACCATCCAAGTAAGAAAGCAGAAACGGCTTGGAATATGTTCAAAGGCACGCCCATGAAACCTTCGTAGATCCCTGCACGACTCTGCCCGGAAGCTAGCTCATCCACCTGAATGATATCAGCCGGGACTATGTATTTCATGAGATAGTAAATGGCCATACAGGCGGCAAGTGGAATGAAATAGAGCGAGGCAACAACCACATTCGACAGCACTCCAGTCAGTGCCCCCAGAAAGGGTGTCATCGCCATGATTGCGGCCAAGACGAACAATGAGTACAGCATGAGTCGGCCCTTGCCATATTTCTTCAGCGCCTTCAGCCATATAAACAGGAAAATGATAATCGAAACAAGGAGTGCAATTGCAGGCGGGAGTATCTGCTCCATGGATGTGAGTAGAAGCACAGTTTGAGCATAGCCGACAATCTGAGTTGTAATTGCAGAGAAACTGAAGGAGAGAAAGCCCACTATGATTATCCATCTCACGTATGTGGGGTTCTTCATCACTGTGGCGGTTTCTTCCCTCAGACTACGCTTTGGAATGACTATGTCCGATTTCTCACGAATGAAAGCGATTGAGGGCAAATAGAAAAGAACCGTTATGATGGCAATGACAATTACAATTGTGAAACCGATTGTGCTCAATCCAGGAGGCGGACCTGCGAGGAATAGAAGCGGCGTCATAAAGCCTATCACGACTCCAAGGCCGTTTGCAACCCAGTTTGCGGTATTTTGCATGCTAGACACAAGTGGCCTCTCATCCGCGTCAGTTATTTCTGGCAGCCAAGCTTGGAAGGCAGTGAGAAGGAAAGCGTAGAAGAACTTGAACAGACAGATCATTAGAAGATAGTAGCCGAACACAGTCAGCTCAATATTAGGGTCTCCAGTGTTGATGAACCAGTTGGGTACAAATAGCAGGAAGCCTGTTATGGCTACACCGGGGGCACCAATGATCACGAAAGGCTTCCGACGACCCAAACGTGTTTCCAACGAGTCGCTGTAATAGCCAGTGAGCCAATGAGTCAACCCGATCACCAAATAGGATACGGCGAGAGCGATACCATCTAGAAACCAATTGAGCTCAAAGACAGTACCGTAAATCCAGAACGCCGTCAAGCCCGTCAGCGTAAGCAAGAATGACGAACCAAATCGGCCCATTGAATAGGCAACTTTCTTGTAGAAGGGTAACATTATTTCCATACAACCATGAATTCGAATGCTAGGAGTAAATTCAACCCTTGAAGGATAACCGTAATTTAAGTGTCTTGAACCTGTGATTTGCCGCTCGGTACGCTCCAACTAACCATGATGCTACATTTCTAGAGCTCAAAGCGGCTATTAAGGACTAGCCTAGTCCAAATTCTGCGAAGATAACGAAACCTACCGCATCTTAATATGTTTTGAAATTAACAATTACCTGAGGACACTGCCGAAAGGCATCTCAGGTAGGAAAGCAACAGATGAAAACGATAGAGGTCCCTAGGGAGTTTACAAGAAAGATACTGGATGTTCTGAAACGGCGATACTCCAGGAAGTTCAGTAGAGTATGGCATAATGAAGCCGGATTAGTGGGGCTGTTCATACACGAGGAGTATGTGTTTAGAACAAGCAGCTACCAGACCATTAGTGTAGTTGTGGAGCGGCCGCCAGATAGCAAAAAATGCTCAATAACTGTTGTGGCAAGTGGCGGAGGAGGAGGAATATTCAACATTAACTGGGGGTCTCAGAGCGCGGCAGAAATTACTCTCACCAATTTAATCAGGCACTTAGTGAGCAGAGGGCTCAAACCGCAAAGCGAGTCAAATGCCATCTATGATAAGATCCATAGCGACTCAGATGATTTCTAAAAAGACGTCCATAGCGAGTCAGGCGATTTCGTAGAAGACACAGATGATTAGTGCATCACATCTTGGCCTTCGTATTTGCGGGGCTCAGCATCGAAAATCGTCTTGCAGTAGGGAGCACAGAAGTAGTAACGCTTGCCATTGTAGTCACTGTAAAGCTCTGCAGAAGCGGTCTCCACATCCATCTTGCAGATTGGGTCAATCGCAATCTTCGAAACCGCTTCCTGCGATGTTGGCTCAGCATCAGGACCTTCTTCATGCTTCGCTGGCTTGAACCTGTTGAGCAGTAGCGCATTTGTTACAACACTGACACTGGAGAGCGCCATGGCAAGTCCTGCAAACTCTGGGCGAAGTATAATCCCGAAAGCAGGATAAAGTAAGCCTGCTGCCAACGGGAGCAAGGCCATGTTATAGATGAGTGCCCAGAAGAAACCCTGCTTGATCTTGGTCATTGTTCTAGATCCAAGCTCAATTCCTGACACCACATCCATCAGGTCATCTTTCACCAGAACGATATCACCAGTTTCAACAGACACATCTGTTCCTGAGCCCAAAGCAATCCCAATATCAGCCTGTGCAAGAGCGGGAGCGTCATTAATGCCGTCACCTACCATTGCCACAATATGTCCTTCAGATTGAAGCTGTTTAATCTGGCTTGCCTTCTCCGCCGGCATCACCTCAGCCATTACATTCTTGATGCCTATCGAAGCAGCGATTGCTTGAGCTGTCTTCGTCTTGTCGCCTGTAATTATCCAGACAGTTATGCCCATCTTCTCCAATGCCCTTACGGCATGGATAGAGGTATCCTTCAGCTTGTCTGCAATTCCTAGCACAGCCAATGGCTTTCCATTGGCGGAGATGAAGACCGTTGTCTTACCGTGTTCCTGAAGCATGGCAGCGTGTCCTTGAAGGTCTCCAACCTCTACTGAGTTCTCGCTCATCAAGCGATCGTTGCCCACTAGAAGGGTGGAACCCTCAACTATCGCTTGGACTCCCAACCCTGTCATTGACACAAAGTCACTAGCTTGCGGAATCTTCATCCCTTGCTCCTCAGCATAGTAAACGATTGCCTCGGCCAACGGATGCTCACTGTTCTTCTCCACAGCCGCAACTAGACGGAGCACCTCTTCTGCCTTGGTCCCAGATACAGCAAGTATGTCAGTGACAGTCGGTTTCCCTATCGTAAGAGTCCCGGTCTTGTCAAAGACGATTGTATCGATTGTAGGTATGACTTCAAGGCCTGAGCCGGTTTTAATCAGGATGCCATGTTGAGCGCCCTTTCCAATGCCCACCATTATTGCTGTTGGTGTAGCAAGACCAAGGGCACACGGACAAGCTGCTACAAGCACAGCTATCGAGAAGCTCAGTGCCAGAGTCCAGTCCTGACCCAGAACCACGGCCCACAGCAGGAAAGTGGCTATCGATATCGTCAAGACAACTGGCGTGAATACATTCGCAATGGCGTCCGCCTTGCGCTGGATAGGAGGCTTGTTGGTCTGGGCATCCTCTACCATTTTCACAATCTGCGAAAGAACAGTATCTTTGCCAACTTTCGTTGCTCGGACTTTGAGAACGCCATTCTTGTTCACTGTCGCGCCAACTACTGAATCGCCAACACTCTTGCTTACTGGCGCTGGTTCACCAGTAATCATTGATTCGTCGACTCTAGACTTGCCCTCTACAACCTCGCCATCGATAGGTATCTTATCACCCGGCCTGACCAGTACGACATCACCCACTTCGACTTCCTCAATTGGGATCTTGATTTCCTTTCCATCCCTCACCACTACTGCAACCTTTGCCTGAAGGTCCATGAGGCTTCGAATGGCTCTTGATGTCCTGCCTTTTGCTATAGCCTCGAGTGTCCGACCTAGTAGTATGAACGTGATCAACAGTGCTGCAGTGTCATAGAATGAGGAGTATCCCGT
>JADFVG010000169.1 GCA_015222405.1 Chloroflexota bacterium | reverse complement strand
GGCTCCTTGGACCTCAGTTTTTTGGCCCATCTTTCTTCCGCTGAGGCTAAAGCATGGCTGGAAAAACTCCCCGGAGTGGGGCCCAAAACGGCAGCCTGCGTGCTCCTTTTCTCCCTGGGGAAACCAGCCCTTCCCGTGGACACCCATGTCTATCGGGTTTCCAGACGCCTGGGACTGATCAATTCCAAGGTGTCCCCCAGAGAGGCGCATCAACTGCTGGAAGCGATGGTCCCCGAGGAGGAGAGGTACGAGTTCCATTTTCACATGCTGGCCCATGGGAGGAGGGTCTGCCAGGCGCGGCGACCGTTATGCCGTGAATGCGTGCTTAAGGAGCACTGCCCATCAAATTCCCATAAGCAGGAAAGGAGCAATAGAAGGGGGGCGGTTCGAGCAGTTGGTGGCTGAAGCACTTGATAGCCTTTAAGATAGCCATTTTCCAAAAGCCTATCGAAATGGTATATTGCTCTGAGAGAGAAACAATGAGAGGGATTGGAGAAGGAAAATAAGGAGGTTAAGCGTTGAGAGAGGCGGTCATTATCAGTGGTACGAGAACGGCGATCGGTGATTTCGGTGGCTCTCTGAAGGATGTTTCCAGCCTTGAGCTGGGAAAGATTGTTATCCAGGAGGCTATTAGAAGGGCTGGCATTAAAAAGGAGGATGTTGATGAAGTGATAATGGGGAATGTCCTTCCCGGAGGGTTGGGGCAAAACCCCGCCAGGCAAGCTATGCTCCTTGCTGGTTTACCCGTGGAGACGGGTGCGATAACGGTGAATAAGGTTTGCGGCTCCGGGTTGAAGGCCGTGATGCTTGCGGCCCAGGCGGTAATGGTCGATGACGCCGATATAATTGTCGCCGGCGGCATGGAAAATATGTATCAGGCACCCTATTATTTACCCCGCGCTCGTGCTGGCTACAGATTATGGGATGGCAAGCTGGTGGATGGCATGGTCCACGATGGACTCTGGGATATACTAAATGATTTCCACATGGGAATTACCGCTGAGAATGTGGCTGAAGAGTTCCGCATCAGCAGAGAGGATCAGGACAGATTTGCCCTAAACTCATATCATAAAGCACAGAAGGCTATCGCCGATGGTAAATTCAAGGAGGAGATCATTCCTGTGGAGATCCCTCAAAGAAAGGGTCCCCCTACCATCTTTGACACCGATGAGGCTCCCCAGAGGGAGACCAGTCTGGAAGCCTTGGCAAAGTTGCCCCCTGTCTTCAAGGAGGGAGGCATGATCACTGCAGGTAACTCCTCCAAGATAAGTGATAGTGCCGCTGCCGTTATTGTTACGTCAAAGGAGAGGGCCGAGGCATTGGGAGTGGCACCAATGGCAAGAATAGTAGCTCAAGGAGCAGCTGGGATCGACACCAACCTTGTGGTGGCAGCGCCCATAAATTCCATCCCGAAGGTGCTCAAGAAGGCAGGGCTTGAGGAGCGGGATATCGACTTACATGAGATCAATGAGGCATTCTCCGCCTCCACCATTGCAGTGATCAGGGAGCTTGGCATCGACGAACCGAAGGTAAATGTGAATGGAGGTGCCATAGCCTTAGGCCATCCCATCGGGTGCAGCGGCGCCCGGGTACTGGTCACCCTACTATGTGCTATGAAGGACCGCAATGCCAAAAGGGGAATGGCTACCCTATGCCTTGGCGGTGGTGAGGCAGTAAGCATGATCGTAGAAAGGTGAAACGCGATGGTGAAAGTAGGCATCATCAATGTAACCGGATATGTCGGCATGGAGCTTGCCCGACTCCTCCATCGCCATCCCGGCGTTGAGCTGAGCGTAATTACAGGAAGAAGTGCTGTCGGGCAGAAGCTAGGTGAGGTATTGCCCCATCTTGCCGAGATCGATCTTGTGATTCAGCCACAGCTAGGGGATGTGGACCTGGTTTTCTCGGCGCTGCCGCACAAGACAAGCGCTGAGGCTGTGCTTCCGGCTCTGGAGCGGGGAATCAAGGTGGTTGACATTAGCGCCGATTTCAGGCTTAAGGATGCCGAAGAGTATCCCAGGTGGTATGATTTCGCCCATCCCGAGCCACGGCTTCTTGAGCAGGCGGTCTATGGTTTGGTGGAGCTAAATCGTCCTGCTATCGCCGCAGCTCGCCTGGTGGCAAATCCAGGTTGCTATCCTACCGGCGCCCTTCTCGCCCTCGCCCCTGCGGTCAAAGAGAGGCTTATCGAGCCCGATATCGTCATCGACAGCAAGTCAGGGTTCTCTGGAGCGGGGAGAACATTAAGCCTTACCACCCATTTCTCCGAGGCCAATGAAAATGTCGCTGCCTATGCCCTCGATGGGCATCGCCATCTGCCGGAGATAGTTCAGGAGCTGGCCAAACTAGATCCAGAGCTATCTTTCTCGGTGACCTTCGTTCCCCACCTGGTGCCCATGAGCCGAGGCATCCTCACCTCCTGTTACGCCAGGCTCGCGGAGGGGAAAATAGCGCAGGATGAGAAGGGAAGAGAGCAGATAGCAAAACTCTATCGGGAGTTCTATCGTGGCGAGCCTTTCATTCGGGTGGTGGCCACGCCGCCCCAGACCAAGCATTGCTGGGGAACAAATCTGTGCCTTGTTTACCCCACCATCGATGTCAGGACGGGTAGGCTAATCGTCATCAGCGCCATCGATAACCTGATAAAGGGTGGGGCGGGACAGGCGATACAAAACATGAACCTCATGCTTGGTTTAGCCGAGGGGATGGCGCTGGAGAGTACTGCGGTATATCCATAGCTGGGAATTGCACCTTGAGGCCACCTCTGGTATATTTGTTGAGAATGTGCCCCCATCGTCTAGAGGCCTAGGACGCTAGCCTTTCAAGCTGGAAACAGCGATTCGAATTCGCTTGGGGGCATTCTAATTCGCTTCACGAGATGCCAGCGATGAAACCAAGGACTAAGGCTCCAAAAGCCGAACAGCTAAAAGAGGCGCTTGAGGGCGAGCTCGGGGCCTACGAAAAGGCGGGGTTGTTTCAGCGCTCGGTGGGAAAAAGGACCGCCTATCGCTACCGGGGTGTTCTACTCCGCTATCAAAAGGCACTAAACGGTGTGCCTCCATCCCCCGAGGCATCGCGAGCGTTCCTGGGCCATCTCAGGGAGCAGGGCTTTAGCGCCTCGTCCCTGCGGCTGTACCGCGCCGCACTCGGGGGCTTTCATAGCTGGCGAGGAGAGCAGCTTACCTTCCCGGTCAGGGTGCCTCACCATGCTCCAACCTACGTCGAACCGGAATTGGTCAATAGCCTCATGGATTTGGTGCGGCAAAGCCCCAGGGACCACCTCATCCTGCGCCTGATGAACGATGCCGGACTCAGGCGCGAGGAGGTGGTAGATCTATGTGTCAAAAATGTGGGCCGGGATGCGCTCCGCTTCCAGGGGAAGGGGAGCAAGGACCGAACAGTGCCTCTCACTTCTGAGCTGGCCAACGCACTGGGGCCTTTCTGCGAGGGGAAGGAACCGGATGAGCGGGTCCTGGGAGTGAGTGAGAGCGCCATATACCGGGCGGTCAAAAAATATGGCAAACTGGCGGGTAAGCCGGAGCTTCGTCCCCACGACCTGCGCCATAGCTTTGCCGAACGGCTCACCGAAAAAGGTGCCTCTCTCAGGGTGGTACAGGAGTTGATGGGGCATGAATCGATTGCCACAACCCAGGTCTACATCGGAGTTACCGCCAATCACCTCAAAGGGGCAATTCAACTTCTGGAGGACACACCCCCGGCAGAGAAAAAAACGCATGATCAGCTAGCTGAAGAGCTCAAAGACGTTGAACCTGGCACCGGCATAGCTGATCCTGAACTTGGCCCTCACCAGAGAGAGCTATTCTACTTCGGCCAGCGCCTACGGGATCGCCTGAATCTGGCCACGCCGCTCGAGGCTGTAGACTCGCTTGCCAAAGGTAGTGGTCTCGCGATGTGGAGCGGCAGGTCCGTTTCTTTGTCCGCGGGAGCGCCACGGGATGCCGAGGAGGAGAACGTGGAGCAGGAGTGGGGATTCGGCCGCTACGATGCCCGTACGCACTCGCTCTACCCTGCGTTCTGGCAGCATCTCGCCGCTCATCCATGCTGGACAGCCCTGGAAAGGGTTGAGGATAGCTTTCGGAGGTATCTGGAGGCCTGTCAGCGTGCGTACAGTATGGTGTGGGGAGAGGTCAGGAAGCAGCTACCCGACCTGTCAGAGCAGGAAGCTAGGGCAATGGCCGAGTCACTCCTGGTGGATGCCTACTACAGGGTAACAACGCCGTCTGGGGGTTTGGAATTCTCCTACGAACCACAGAAGACAACGGAGAGAAATCAAGTCCGGTGGTATTTACAACTAGGAGCCTGGATGGTGGGTCCGGTGGCAGATCAGGCTATGCTTGAACCACTAGCTCGGGTTCATAAAGAACTGGTTGCTAGACTGCCGCTAAAAGCAGAGTTGAAGATCCTCGGCGAAACCAGCCGGATGGCACACAAATCGATAGAAGAGTTCCGGCGATCGCTGAGTCCTGACGCCCGCCTACGCAAGCTAGTGCTAAGTGGTCAATGTGAGCTATGCCCGTGAGCAGCTGCGAACACACGACTTTCAACCAGCCAGACCTGGCGTGAAATCGTCATGTTGTGACCTGAATGAACAATTTGGACGATTGTTACCTGAGAGCTACGTCAAATACCCAATGCGGCCAGTCGCTAATTCTCCATAATAAGAACCCCAAAGCGGAGAGCAGGGATGGCTGCGGGCCCTAGTAAAGGCGACATCCGGATACTTTGCCCTTCTAGCCTATATGTCAGGCCTGACTCTTGATATAGGGAATAGCCTTGCACCCTTTAACGTAGGTCTAGGCAGCTATGCCATTTTGTTGAACACCAAGTACGAGGTCTCTTCTGTGACAGCAACCTTGATCAGCGTGGTCATTTGCTGCTGAACAAGAGAAAAACTGCCCCTTTCGGGGCTCCTGCTCATCTCCTACAGTGCTTTCCAAGACTCGCCTGTTTCCCAGTTCACTACGGAATACCCCAGTTTAGCAAGCATTTCCGGGAAGACATAATGCATCGGCTGCCTAGTAAGAGGTCCAAACATGTGAGGGTTCATATCTAGTAGCATTTGAACTATTTGCTGCCACGAATACCTACTGCTTGCGAAGGCGTGATGACCAGAAAGCATCAAGGTGAAGCCTTCAGTATTAACTGCAACTTCAAGAGTCGATTCTTCTCTCCCATCAACCGGCATCTTGTTGATAAGAAGAACCAGCACGTGTGTGAAGGTAACTGCTTTTTCTTCTATGTCGACGCTGCAGACCTTCCATCCAATGTCTAGCCAGGAACAGGCCTGAGGGTGCGATTGACTGTTTGACCACCATGCCCTGTGAGCATACGCCGAATGTGGCAGGACAAATCCGAGAATCCGCTCAATTTCTTGAAAGGTCAAACATACTCTATCCATAAACCCCGCTGAGAATTGCCTTGCGAGATAGTTACCTAAAGGGTCGTATTTCTTCATTGCATCTTC
>JADFVG010000168.1 GCA_015222405.1 Chloroflexota bacterium | reverse complement strand
TGGATTATAGCTTATAAGTGGGTGCTTTTTCAATCAACATTAGCTAGCCTTTGAAGCGTCTCGTAAAAGGGGGTATAATAGTACTAGGGATGGAATGACGAGAACAAAGGCCACAGAGCTACTTCAAATAAGTGTTCGCGGCGTAGTTCAGGGGGTTGGCTTCAGACCCTTTGTTTATCAGCTAGCTACGAAACATGACCTCAAGGGATGGGTATTAAATACCTCGGGTGATGTCAAGATCGAGGTTGAGGGCGAGAAGGAGGCGCTAGACCAATTCATTGTTGAACTGGAAAGGATGGCACCACCATTAGCCCGCATTGAGGGCATCACCGCCGCTGGGGCCCCGGCTAAAGGTTACACCCAATTTGAAATACGCCACAGCCTTGCCGAAGAGGGCAAGTATCAGTTGGTCTCCCCCGACATCGCCACTTGCGAAGCCTGTAAACGGGAGCTCCTGTCACCTGAAGATCGGCGCTATCGCTACCCTTTCACCAACTGCACCAACTGCGGACCGCGCTTCACCATCATCGAGGACATACCCTACGACCGTCCCAAGACCACGATGCGCCACTTCAAGATGTGTCCCGATTGCCAGCGGGAATATGATGCCCCCCTGGATCGTCGCTTCCATGCCCAGCCCAACGCCTGCCCCAAATGTGGCCCTTTTCTCGAACTGACCGACAGCGATGGTAGAACTATCGCTGTGGAAGATGTTATTACCGAAGCCAGTAGATTGCTAAAAGAGGGAAAGATTCTGGCCATAAAGGGGCTGGGGGGCTTTCACCTCGCCTGCGATGCCACCAATGGGGAGGCGATTCAAACTTTAAGAGACAGGAAAAGGCGCTCCTATAAACCACTGGCGATAATGTTGGCCACCCTGGAACAGATCAAGGAGCACTGCTTCGTTTCCGTGGAGGAGGAGAAGCTGCTCACTTCCCCTGAGTGCCCTATCTTGCTGCTGAGGTGGAAAGATGGTTCCTCTGTTTCGCGCAAGGTGGCGCCCGAACTCAAGTACCTGGGGGTGATGCTTCCCTATACCCCGTTGCATCACGTGCTGCTCAGGAAGACGGGTCTCCCTTTGGTGATGACCAGCGGCAATATCAGTGAGGAACCTATCGCTAAAGACAATGATGAGGCGCTGCGGAGACTGAAGGGCATCGCCGACTTTTTCGTGGTTCACAATCGGGACATCCATGCCCGCTATGACGACACCGTAGCCTTTGTCGGGAGGGGCAAGATGCAGCTGGCACGGCGGGCACGGGGCTATGCCCCCTACCCCATCCACCTCCCCTTTAGGGCGAAGGAGATTCTTGCCTGCGGCGCGGAACTCAAGAATACCTTCTGTGTCACCAGGGAGGATCATGCCTTCATCAGCCAGCATATCGGCGATATGGAGAACCTGGAAACTCTGGAGCACTTTGCCAATACCATCGAGCTTTATCAGAAGCTTTTCCGCATCAAGCCTCAGATTCTGGCTCACGACCTGCACCCCGAATATCTCTCCACTAAGTATGCAAAAGAGCGGGCAGGCGAGTTCACCCTCGTTCCCGTGCAGCATCATCATGCCCACATCGTCAGTTGCATGGTGGAAAATGGGGTTCAGGAGCCCGTTATTGGGGTTGCCTTCGATGGCACGGGATATGGCAGCGATGGCACCATCTGGGGAGGGGAGTTTCTGATAGCTGACTTCAAAGGCTTTGAGCGGGTGGGGCATCTGGAGTATGTGCCCCTCCCTGGCGCCGCCGCCGCCATAGAACGACCCTACCGCATGGCTTTTTCGTACCTTTCCACCCTCTTGGGAAAAAGCGCGCTTGACAGGGAGCTGCCCTTCTTGCGAAATATCGACCAGTACGAAAAAGAGGTTATGAAACGGCAGCTCGAAAAAAAGATCAATTGCCCCATGACCTCCAGTTGCGGCCGCCTCTTCGACGGGGTATCGGCGCTCATCGGCATCAGGGCGAGGGTGGACTACGAGGCTCAGGCAGCCATCGAGCTCGAGATGGCAGCCCCCGATGATTTCCAGGACACCGACTCCTATCCCTTCTCCATTGCGGAGCAGGATGGAGTGAAGGTTGTCAAATTGAGCGAATTATTCCAGGCAATAATCCACGATCTAGATAATGGCCTTCCTGTAAGCACAATTTCAGCCAGGTTTCACCACACCATGGCAAGGATGGTGGCTGATATGTGTCATCGCATAGCCGCCGAAAGGGGTTTGCGAACGGTTGCCTTGAGCGGTGGCGTGTTTCAGAACAGGCTGCTGCTGAAGCTTACTGCCGACCTTCTGGAGAAGGAGGGATTTGTGGTGCTCACCCATAGCCTGGTGCCCACCAACGACGGCGGCATCTCTCTGGGTCAGGCGACCATTGCCAATTTCGTTTTTTCGAACTAGTATGAGCGGGCAGATAGAGGATCAATAAATTAGTAAAAAGTGACCTCAACAAAGAGAGGAGTGTAAAGGGCGAACAATGTGTCTTGCCATACCGGCGCTGGTTAAATCTATAGAAGGGAATGAGGCTGAGGCAGAGTTGGGCGGCATAAGCCGCAGGATAAGCATCCTCCTTACCCCTGAGGTCAAGGTGGGCGATTACGTGCTGCTGCACACCGGTTATGCCATCAATGTCATTGATGAGGAGGAGGCCGAGGAGACCCTGAAACTGCTCACCGAGATGGCATCACTTGAGGAGGAACTAGAGGGAGAGACCCCTTAACCGGAACCTACCTCAGGCGCAGCATAACTTCCGGGAAACAGACCCAGTTCCAAAAAGATGAAGTTTATTGATGAGTTTCGAGACGCTGACCTAGCCAAGGCTGTGATAAACAGAGTCCGCCGCAATTCGAAGCGGCACATCAGGCTCATGGAGTTCTGTGGCGGTCATACTGTTACCATCATGAAGCATGGCATCCGCCAGCTCCTGCCTGAAACGGTGGAGATGCTATCCGGTCCTGGATGCCCCGTCTGTGTTACCGCTCACCAGGACCTGGATAAGGCCATCGCCCTTTCCCGGGAGCCGGAGGTGATTATCACCAGCTTCGGTGATATGCTCAGGGTCCCGGGCAGCTATTCCAGCCTGCAAAGGGTGAGGGCTGATGGCGCCGATATAAGGATTGTCTACTCCACCCTCGATGCCCTCCAGATAGCGCGGGGAAATGGGGATAAATCTGTCGTTTTTATCGGCATTGGCTTTGAGACCACAGCGCCTACTATCGCTGCCTCAGTGATGCAGGCCAAGGAGGAGGGGATAGAGAATTACTATGTTCTTTCGCTGCATAAGCTTTGCCCTCCGGTGATCAAGGCTCTTCTCGACTCAGGGGAGGTGAAACTGGATGGCCTCATCTGCCCCGGTCACGTGAGCGCTGTTATTGGCTCCCGTCCCTGGGATTTTGCCGCTCGTGATTATGGAATAGCGTGCGTGGTAGCAGGCTTTGAACCTTTAGATGTTCTTCAATCGGTTGAAATGCTGGTTTCTCAGCTTGAAGAGGGGGAGCCCAAGGTGGAGATCGCCTATCGCCGTGGGGTGCGCCCCGAAGGGAACCTCAGGGCACAGGAACTGATGAGCACCGTCTTTGAGCCTTCGCCAGCATATTGGCGAGGGATTGGGGAGGTGCCAGAAAGCGGGCTAAGACTGCGCAAAGAATACCAAGCATTTGATGCCGAGCTCTGCTTTAACTTCGACCCCGGGCCAACCCTCGAGCCAAAGGGCTGCATCTGCGGCGATATTCTCCGCGGAGTGAAGACCCCTCTCGATTGTAAACTTTTCCGAGGCGCTTGCACCCCGGAGCACCCCGTGGGACCGTGCATGGTCTCCTCCGAGGGCAGTTGCGCCAGTTATTATCACTATGAGAGCCTTTAACGAGGAAAAGATCCTTCTCGCCCACGGCAGTGGAGGCAAGCTGGGCCACGACCTGGTGGAAAAGGGCTTTGTGCCCGCATTCGATAATCCGCTGCTTTCAAAGCTTGATGACTCAGCGGTCTTCGAGGCCAGAGGACGACTGGCTTTTACCACCGATAGCTATATTGTGACTCCCATCTTCTTCCCCGGCGGCGACATCGGAAAGCTGGCGGTCTGTGGCACGGTAAACGACCTGGCGATGAGCGGCGCTGTGCCTTTGTATTTGAGCCTGTCGTTCATCATCGAGGAAGGTTTCCTCTTAAGCGACCTGGGGAAGATTGTGAACTCGATAAAGGATGCCGCCGAAGAGGCAGGGGTGAAGATCATCACCGGAGATACCAAGGTGGTAAATAAGGGAAGCGTGGATAAGCTCTTCATCAACACCGCCGGGGTGGGCGTTGTTCCTCACGGGGTCGAAATCTCGGGCTCCAATGCCAAGCCAGGAGATACGCTCATCTTGAGTGGCCCCCCGGGCCATCATGGCATCGCCGTGATGAGCGAGCGGGAAGGACTGAAGTTCGCCACCCAGGTGAAGAGTGATTGCGCCCCGCTAAATAGGCTGGTGGCTGAGATGCTAGAGGTATCGGGTGACATCCACTGCCTGCGCGACCCGACCAGAGGCGGGCTGGCCACTACCCTCAATGAGTTTGCCGCCCAATCTGGAGTTGGCATCCTCATTTACGAAGATTGGATACCGGTGAGAGATGAGGTACAGGCCGCCTGCGAGATGCTGGGTTTTGACCCCCTCTATGTTGCCAACGAAGGAAGGCTGGTGGCTGCTGTTGCCCCCGATGATGCCGAGAAGGTTCTCAAGCAGATGCGGCAAAACAAATATGGAACTGAGGCAGCAATCATCGGGGATGTCAGAGAAGAGCATCCAGGTAAGGTGGTGATGAGGACTCGTCTTGGGGCGTCCCGCATCGTTGACATGCTGGTCGGGGAGCTACTGCCCCGGATATGCTAACTCCTGCTGCGCCTTCTGAAGTAGGACAAAAGGGCCTTTCGATTCAGGTATACATGCGCCAGGATGGCGACCACCACTGCAGCGGCGAAGCCAACATGGACATATTTCCAGGGATGGTTATCCGTAACCAACGCCACCACGCCGGTAATTACGGCGAAGGTAAGGAACACATCCAAGGCGATTAAGATAATCCTCCGCGCTCTTCTAGAAATGCCCCTACTCCTCCGTCCTGGGCTTTTCCCCACCCTTTAGTTCGCTGGCCACCATCGCCACAACCTTGGGGATTACCTGCTCCACCTCAGGGGTGCACTTTTCGCCGAAGTTGATTACATCCTGAACCTCAATGGCGAAGATGACAATCTCCTTAGGCATCTCAAGCCCTAGTCTCTTTCCCAGCTCGAGGGTGGCGATAAGACTGACATCATGGGGGGAGCCGGTATGCCGGGGGATGACGAAATCCTCAGGCTTCAGCCGATAGATCTGGCCTATCTTTCCCTTTACGGTTTGGATGGAATCGACGATGATTACCCTGTCGTAACCCAGGAGGAGGTCAAGCAGGCTCAGCCCGCCGAGGTCGCTTTCCATCACCGTCACCTCTTGTTCATCGAAGCGACCCACGAGCGCCTGGACAACGTGAAAGCCCACGCTATCATCGCTAAGGATCGGATTTCCTAGCCCCAAGATCAGGGTCTTCAACCTTAGACCTCCAAGAGCGTGGGCTTTCTATATTTCAGCACAGGTTTCGGCTCAACTGATGTACAATGTTTCCTTCGACATCGCGGATTATCACTTCCAGCGGCATCTGCCCCGGTAGCGTATGGGTGGCACAGGCAAGACAGGGATCGTAGGCGCGGAAGGCCATCTCCACCATATTCAGCAGCCCTTCACTGGCCACCTTTCCTGCGGTGATCAATTTTTGCGCTGCTTTTTTTATCGACATATTCATGGCGGGGTTGTTCTGAACAGTAGCCACGATGAGGTTCACCTTCTCCACCATGCCCTTTTCATCCGTCTTGTAGTGATGATAGAGGGTGCCACGGGGCGCCTCCACTACCCCTACCCCCTCATCGGGGGTGGCGGTGGGGATGGTGCGAACGTTGGGGTCGATGACCTCCTTGTCCTGACACAGCTCCAGAAGCCTCTCCGCGGCATACAAAATCTCAATCAGCCTGGCCCAGTGAAACGCCAGGGTGGCATGAATCGGCTTGCCCCCCAGGGTGCTATACATCTTCTCATAAGCTTCCTGGGCCATGGGAGTTGCCATGCCATCGGCGACATTGAGCCGAGCCAAGGGGGCCACTCGGTATACTCCACTATCCTTACCCTCTTCCAGCCCCTTCCAGCCGACCTTCTTCAGGAAGGGGAACTTGAGATAGGACCAGGGCTCGGTGTGCTCCCCAATGTAATCCACATAGTCGGCGGGCTTGAACTTGGCAACCTCTTTCCCTTCGGGGTCAACCACCCTGATGTCGCCCTCATAGAAGTTAACCTTGTTATTGGCATCTACCATGCCCATGTAGTAGCTCTGCATGGTATAAATAGGGCCGGTGATGATGTCCACATACTCCTTGTTGCCCAGGACGACATCATCGAACAATTTGAGGCCGAACTTGCCGAACTCCACCATGGACTTGGCCTTCTCCTCGAAGTCGGCTCTCTCCTCTTCGGTGATGGCCCTGCTCATGCCCCCAGGCAGACCGCAGACGGAATGGGTTGCCTTGCCCCCGATGACTGCCTGGATATCCTGGGCATAGGCGCGGTGCTTGATCACCTCACCGCCAACCTCAAGTCCCACCTTGGCAATAACCCCCAGGATGTTCCTCTCAGCGGGGTCGGCAGTGGGACCCACCACAAAGTCAGGGGCAGCAAGAACATAGAAGTGAGCGATGTGGGAGTGGCACATGTGAGCACAGTAGTATAGCTCCCTCAGCTTCTTTGCTGCCGGTGGAGGGTCAACATGATAGACGGCATCGGTGGCTTTGGTGGAAGCCATGTGGTGAGCCGAGGGACAAACGCCACAGATTCTGGGGGTTATGCGGGGCAACTCCTCCACCGGCCTTCCCTCGCAGAACTTCTCAAAGCCGCGAAACTCGGGCACCTGAAGGTAGGCGTTGGCCACATTTCCATCATCATCGAGGAAAATTTCTATCCTGCCGTGCCCCTCCAGCCTGGTTATAGGATCAACCGTTATCTTCTTCATAGCATTCCTCTATATCCTCTTTCTTTTCAACATCGAGGTGGACATCCCGAAGCGATAGAAGGTGCCGGCTGGGTCTTTAACCTCCTCGATCATCCTGGCAATCTCGGCCTCATCCTTGACCTCATAGATGGAGGCCAGAGCGCTGAGCATCTTAGCCCCCTGATCCTGAACCCCAGCCGGCGGCCCGAAGCAGCCGCGGCAGGGCATGTTGGCCTCGATGCATCTGGCTCCACAGCCTCCTCTGGTGGCAGGCCCCATGCATATTATCCCCTGCTCCAGGAGGCATTTCTCTGGGTCGGGGATGATCTCATGGGGGCGATAAATCTTGGTGATCTTCTTCTCCTCCTTAGTGCGAGGACACTCGTCACAAAGCGTCTTTTCCGCAGCGATTACCGAGCCTGGGGGAGGAAGAGAATTGGTGGCCAGGGCGTCCACCACCTTGAGGATGAGATCTACCGGCGGCGGACAGCCAGGCACATAATATTCCACGGCCACCACTTGGTCTAATGCCAATACAGTATCCCAGAATTCGGGAAGCTCCAGCTCCCCCTCAGCAACTTTGGTCAAGGTTTGGGGGAAGACCCTTTCGGCGTTAGCATTGGTTGGCGCTTCCACATAGGCGCGCTCAAAAGCGAGGTCTCGGTTGAAAAAGTTGGCCAGCGCCGGGATGCCGCCGAAACAGGCGCAGGAACCGAAGGCGACCATAACCTTGGACTTTTGACGAAGCAGCTTGGCGATCTTCTCTTGCTCCGTATTTCTGACCGAGCCATTGAAGAGGCAGACATCGATGCTCCCATCATCCATGGCCTCAACATGGTGGTATTTAAAATCCATGGCGATGGGCCAGAGGACGATGTCTGCCATCTCAGCGACATCGAGGATCTTCTCATTGATGTCCAGAACAGCGACATCACAGCCGCCGCAGCTAGCTGCCCAGTAGAGAGCCAGTTTCAGCTTTGGCATGCTATCCCCCTTCGTTGACGCGGAACGGTCCCAGTTCCTTTACCTTGGCCGTCATCTCATTGACGATGGAGGCAAAGCGAGCCCCCTCAGAGGCAGAGACCCAGTCCAAGCGCACTCGCTCGTCCTCGATCCCCAGTTGGTCCAGCATCTTCTTCAGTAGAGGGACGCGACGCGCCGTTTTGTAATTTCCTTCAACATAGTGGCAATCGCCGGGGTGACAGCCCAGGATCAATACCCCGTCAGCCCCTTGCTC
>JADFVG010000020.1 GCA_015222405.1 Chloroflexota bacterium | reverse complement strand
CCATCCATCTTGGGCATCGTGGCGTCGACAAGGATCAGGTCTGGGGATTCCTTCTCCACCATAACCAGGGCTTCCGCGCCATTGGAAGCGGTGATCACCTGGTATCCATCCACGCTCAGCAGCGCCTGGATCAATTCCAGGTTCTCCCGGGAGGCATCAACCGCCAGAACCTTTGCTTGTTTGTTTTCCCAAGATGGCCCCATCATGCCTACCTTATGCGGCTTACCTCTTGGGTGAGGATGGGGAGCAGCTTATCATAGGTGGTGTTAAGGGTTTCAGGGATGAGCCTTGTCTCTCCCAGCACCGACATGAAATTCACATCCCCAGCCCAGCGAGGCACGACATGAATATGCAGGTGGTCAGCAATGCCTGCCCCAGCAACCTTGCCCAGATTCAAGCCAATATTGAACCCTGCCGGGGAAAAGGCTTTGTTCAGCGCTGCCACGCTGGCCCGGGTGAGAGCCATCATCTCGTAAAGCGACTTATCTTCCAATTGCTCCAGGCTTGCCACATGCTGGTAAGGAGCGATCATTATGTGACCGTTGGTATAGGGGAAGCGGTTGAGCAGAATATAGCAGGTTGCACCCCGATGAAGGATGTGGTTTTCTCTATCCTTTCCCTCGGGTTCTTGCTTCTGGGTGCAAAACAAACACCCCTCAGGCTTTCCCCCCATAATGTATTCCATGCGCCAGGGTGTCCACAATATTTTCATCTTATACCTCGTTGACCGCAATCACTGATAATCGTAAGATAAGGAAAGCAGGGGAATTTTATCACGCCCTCGCTTGTAATTCAACATAGCAGATGAGATTGCCCTTGGTCGGAGGCTATGGTAATATACTGCGGTAGCCATGCCCTACTATAAACTCTACTCCAGATGCACTGCTCAGGAGTTCGTGGAATTCTGGCAGCAATTCTACCACAGCAGGATTCCGGATGAGGGCTACCAGGCCAATCTAAATGCGGGGGCTGAACTGACGAGGGAAAACGTGAGCCTGCTCTGGAGGTGGAAGAATGAGCGCTATGGTTTGCCCCTGATCAAGCCGACCCAGGCAATTCTGGAGGATATCAATCGCTTTAGGAAGCTTGAGCATGTAAACGGGGCCAAATACTTTAGAAGGGAGTCAAGGTATGGAACTATTTCAGGCAATTAAGGAGAGGAGGAGCATTCGCAAGTATAAGACCACTCCGGTAAGTGAAGAGCAGCTCAACACCATTCTTGAGGCCGCTCGCTGGGCGCCCTCGTGGGCAAATACACAGTGCTGGAGCTTTGTCGTGGTGCGTGATAATGAGACCAAGGAGAGGCTGGGGGATACCCTCAGCTCTGTGAATCCGGCCACCGCAGCCATCAAAAGCGCACCCATTGCAATTGTAGCCTGTGCCAAACTGGCGAGGTCAGGCCACTACAAAGGCACTCCAGTTACCGATAAGGGCGACTGGTTTATGTTTGATGTGGCGCTGGCGATGCAGAACCTGACCCTGGCAGCCCATGGCCTGGGGCTGGGCACGGTGAATGTGGGCTATCTCGATGCGGCAAAGGTGGCGCAGATCCTTGAGCTGCCTGAGGGCATCGCTGTGGTGGAGATGACACCGCTGGGCTATCCTGATGAGGAGCCAGAGGCACCGCCGAGGAAGGAGCTTTCCGAGTTCGTGTTCTATGAAAAATATGGGCAAGTGAAATCCTGAAAGGCAGGCTGGATTGTACCACGCCATCGTTATCGGTGCTGGCGTCGCAGGCAATTATGTTGCTTGCAGGCTGGCGAGCCAAGGATATAAGGTGCTCGTTTTAGAGGAGCACGAGCAGGTCGGTGAGCCCGTCCAGTGCACTGGCCTTATCGGGGCGGAGTGCTTTAACCGCTTCCCCCTTTTTGAGGGCACGGTCTTGAGGGAGGTGAACTCAGCCAAATTG
>JADFVG010000167.1 GCA_015222405.1 Chloroflexota bacterium | reverse complement strand
GCACGCTATCCTCAGCTTTGAATTCCCGGGAGGCCAGTTTATAAGGTTTCATTATGCGGACTACTCTTTCGACGGCAGGAAGGGCGGCGAAAATGTCCGTAGGGACTTGCCCGGTGGTGCTTCCTAGGAGGGCAACAACGGTCTTATTGGTGCCGTAGTTCATTTGTATTCCCAGGCCCATATTTTGTGCTCGTTCCACCACGCGGCGGACATCCTCATTGGTCGCACCCATCTTCATTTCCACTATCATGGCAGCCCTCCCATATTCAGCCCCGGGTTGATTCTAGGCTGACCTGAAAGCGATTGTCAAGCAAAGACGGATCGAGGAGAGCGCCTAGAGAATATGAGCTGGAAGAATCCTAACTCGAATACCTATTAGAACTATGCTACCAAAGACCCCCACCCACCTTCCCGGTGAACTGCGTACCCTTCAGCCTAGGTAGAACCCGGCAAAGGACACAAATCGTCACTTTTTGCAGCGCCAAACCGACTTAGGGGCCTGGTTGGGACTGGAATGAGAAAGGGACTGGGAAGGTTCTGGGTTTTATCTCATAAGGCCTGCGGTAGGTTCAAAATACAGTCGGTTCACCTGACTGCAGATTATAAGGCTGAACGCTCGGCTGAATGCTATTGGTGTGCTAAGCCTGTTCATCTATATGGCTGATCAGCGTCTCAATAAGGTGGCCAAGATGACGCCTACAGCAAGCACCAGGATCGAGACATATATGGCCACGATTGAGACATAAATGTGAACTTGGTCTGGTGGCGGCTCTATCGTGAAGGTCTGGTCATCACAATATGGGCCTACGACATCATGGTTATCCCAGGTCCTAACTGCCCAATGATAGGTAGTGCCTCTGGACAGGGGTGAGCCACCATAGACCGCTGACGGCACGCTCTATGTTTCCGGCCTTGGTGTGCAGGTCGATAACGACGGCAACGGTTTGGTCAATGAGGACTGGATCGACGGCGTTGACAACGACGCCGACCTCGCCATCGACGAGGACCCCGCCGGCAACGGCGCTGTGTGGCGCATCATGAACGCCAAGGATCCGGTTATTCCCGGCGTGTCGCTGGCGATGTGGAACAGGGAGCGGAATACAAATAAACAAGTAAATTAGTGATATTGCTCCATATCTCTGGCTAAAACCGGAAATTGCTCTGTAAAGCCTGATTGGAGCCCTTATTAATCGCCCAAAGGATCAATGAGAGCACTTTAATGGCACTATATTGCCTCAATATGCGCCTTTAATGCGCGTTATTTGCGCGATTTCGTACCTTGTTAAGGCGATTTAATTAAGGGCAGCTCAAGAGGATCAGAATGGGGCATGTTATTGCCCCAACACAAGCCAAGAACTGATTATTGTCAGTTAATTAACAATAGTACTGCGTTCTACTTGGGGCCGGCATCACGAGGTTTGATGCCAGGGTGCGTTAGCCTCTAATCGATACTCCGGCGCCGGCATCAGCCAGCGCTCTTTGGCCCAACGCTCACCTTTTCTCTTCGTTTGAAGCTAACCTAAGGGTAACCCATGTTCCTAGTGAGTCATCCAAGGCACTGACTCTGGACTGCAGCCACTCTATATCACCACTGGATAAGGCTGCCCTTTCCTCAGGGTTTAGATCATAGCCTCTTAAAACCTCATCAGGTTCTTGGGCCAATCTTGTAAAGAAGGTATCATCCCCTGCAGCTTTAGCGAGCACTGCCCTAGCTAGTACCTCCCGTAGGCCTTTGCTACCCATACGATCCAGAGCAACCGTCTCACTTGCCTTAGCATGTTTAGCGAGCACTGCTCTAGCCAATACTTCGCGTAAGGTCATGCTCCCGCTCGCCAGCTCTGCCGCCTCTTTTGGCTTAGTGGGGCGAAGGGAAGGAGCCATTGTCTTCAGCCAACGTCTTATTGCCATCCATACATCCGCCCGATCCTGGCGCAGGTAGGCTGTCCAGTACACTGCGCCTACTAAGAGACTGCCGCCAATGATGTTGCCGATCGTGACTGGAATAAGGTTACCGACAAACCCGGCGACATTGAGGTTAGCCACACCAGCCGAAGTCAAGCCGGCTGCCTGAAGCACAGCAGTCTTATTTGCCAGCAGTATGCCCATAGGGATGAAATACATATTAGCAACACTGTGCTCAAAGCCAGCTGCTACAAAGGCGGTGATAGGAAACAGGATGCCAAATATCTTACCAACGACGGTACGAGCGCTAAAGGCTAACCAGATAGCCAAACAGACCAGGGCATTGCATAGGATGCCCCGGGTGAGAGCCGAAGTGAAGGAGAGATCGACCTTGGCGTTAGCAACCAAGACGGCGTTAGCCCCCACCGCATTGCTGTTGAAACCCCACTGAAGCGTGTAGAACATAAGGCCGACCAGAGCTAAGGAACCAGCGAGGTTGGCAGAATATACCAATCCCCAGTTTCGAAGCAGACGACCAAAGCTTACTTTGCCACCGAACCAGGCCATCACCAGGAGGCAATTACCGGTAAAAAGCTCTGCGCCAGCCACCACCACAAGAACCAGGCCGAGGCAGAAGACAACCCCTCCAAGTAGCTTTGTCAGCCCAAAGCCTAGGCCGGCATCTGTGGTAACCAGGGTGCAAAGCATAGCCCCCAGACCGATAAAAATCCCAGCCAGAATGCCGAGCAAAACTGTGCTCAGAACGTCGAGCTTTGCTTTGGTGACCCCTACAGTTTCTGCCTTCCGCGCCACCTCAGCAGGCGAGAGGCAGTCTGAAGCTGTCTTCTTCGCCATCTCAGCCATGTCCTCAGGCGAGATGGTATGTCCCAGCTCTCTATCCTGCTCTTTCATCTCGCATTCCTCAACTGGATGCTAGACCTGTGGAACGGTCTGGTGGAGGCCACAGGCTTCACCATTTCTCTTGACTTAGTCTGCACCATAGCCACGTTGCCAGTCGGTCGTCTAACTTGCCCACCCACTCTTCTATTTGCTTGATGTCGCCGCAGACCAAGGCGGTTTTCTCATCCGAGGTTAGAGTGTAGTACTCGGCAAGAGCCTCGCCGGGATTATCCGCTAGTCGGGCGAGGAAGTCGTTCTCCTCGGCGGCCCTTTCCAGCACTGCCAGCACCAACTCTTTTCCCTTAAGAACCTCAGCAGCAGTCGGCTCTCTTGCCTCCACCACCTCTTTTGGCTCTACCGTCCTTAACGCACCCATCGTAATCCCCTTTCTCTCTTGGTTTTCTACCACTCCCACATAAACAATACCAGCCCCTGGGGTGCAAGTCATCGACCTTTGGTTCAATTTTGGGCATGGTCGAAAGTACAATCATGGATGTACAAAGGTATGTAGGGAGAGGAGAGGAAAAGAATTCTGTTGCTACCGCAGCCCTAATGCTCTATAATCAGCTTGGAAAAAGCAACAAGGCAGATTTATCCGAAAGGAGTTGACTTGAGGTTTTCGAAGGCGAAGATCAGAATAGTGCTCGCAGATGACCACGCACTGCTGCGAGAGGCAATGCGAAATGCGTTTGAACGGCGCAAAGACATGGAGGTGGTGGGTGAGGCGGGCAATGGGGAAGAAGCTGTCAAGCTAAGCTCAGAGTTGAAGCCAGATATAGTAATAATGGACATTGTGATGCCAAAGCTTAGCGGCATTGAGGCAACCAAGCAGATCAGGGAGGTAAGCCCTGCCACCGCTGTGCTGGTTCTAACGGCCTATGATGATGATCGTTATGTAATCGGCTTGCTGGAAGCAGGAGCAGCTGGCTACTTACTGAAGAGTGCCCGGAGCCAGGTCTTGGTGGAGGCTGTCCGTGCTGTGCACGCGGGTGAATCAGTGCTTCACCCGACCATAATTGCTAAGATACTAAAGTACGGCGTGCAGATGCAGGCTAAGGCTGCTGAACGGAAGACAGAAGAACGACTAAGCGAAAGGGAGTTAGAGGTCTTAAAGCTAGCTGCCAAAGGCATGAGTAACAAGGATATAGCTAAGGAACTGTTTCTCAGTGTCCGCACAGTAAAAGCTCACCTATCCAGTATCTTTAACAAAGTGGATGTAGCTTCGCGTACTGAGGCCATAGTCAAAGGGGTAAGGGAAGGCTGGATCACCTTGGAGGATATCTCTGATGACGAGAGTAAAGAGTAGATTTCTAGCTGCTCCCGCACCAGCTTACAAGAGCCGCTTAGAGGCTGTATGGGTATTTCATTTTTGACATCGAAATCCAAGTCCATAGTGCTAAGTCCCCGCTTTTGGATCATCGTGGTGCTGTTTGCGGTTATCACCATCAGCCATTACCATGAGCTTTTGGAAAATCTGCCCGTCATCGGCCAGATATCAACCACCGTCTTCTTCGGTCTAGGGCAGCATACAGAGGATTGGCTCATTTACATTCTAATCATTGCCTATTCCGCTTGGGTATTCGGGGTAAAGTTTGGAGGTGCCGTTCCACTAGCCAGTAGTCTGGCCATGCTCCCGTATCCCATCTTCATCTCACCAAGTCTTAGAGATGTCCTTTGGGGGAGCTTAACTGCCATCTTCGTCGTAGTGCTTCTGGTGACATGCATTGTAGCATCGCGCAGGATAAGAAAAGAGCGGGATGGACTACAGGTGGCAATGACAAACCTGCGCTTGTCAGAGAAAAACTATCGTGACCTATTCCAAAATGCCAGCGACGCTATTTGGATTCATGACCTCAACGGCAATATCACTGCTGCAAATAGGGCTTCTACAAAACTGACCGGCTACACCGCGGATGAGCTGTTGGGTAAGGACGTCACCGAGTTCCTCTCTGAGGATGCCTATTCCTTGGCGACTATGGTCAAGCGCAAGCTGTTAAAAGGTGAACCTGTCGATGACCGCTACGAACAGCGAATATTCAGAAGGGATGGAACGGAGGGAATAGTAGAGCTAACAACACGTTTGATCACGCAAAATGGTCAGCCGGTAGCCTTCCACAATATCGCCAGAGATGTTACGCAGGAAAGGAAAATGCGGGATAGCATGCGCTTCTACCTGCAAGAAGTTCTCGTAGCTCAGGAGGAAGAGCGCAAACGTATCGCTCGCGACTTGCATGACGACGCTGGTCAATCCCTGTTGCTGCTGACACACCGGTTGGATGCAATAGCTTCCGATCCCAGAAACAAGCTACCTAAACCAGTTCAGGAAAAGTTGACTCAGTTACATAGTTTGGCTGTAGAAACCCTCAGCGGCTTACGGCGCTATGCTCAGGAGTTGAGGCCACCCATACTCGATGACCTGGGGTTAGTAGCAGCGCTGGAGTGGATGGCTGACAACCTAATTACGGAAAAGGGGATCGACGTTGATGTTCAACCAGATGTGCAAGGGCGCGACTTGCCGCGTGAGGCTCAGTTAGCATTATTCCGTATTGCCCAAGAGGCCCTGGCCAACATTAGGAGACATGCAGAGGCATCAAAGGTAGTGATCAGATTAGAGTCGGGGGCGGGGAGAATAAGGATGATCATCACTGATAATGGTAAGGGCTTTGAAGTCCCTGTGCAGATAAGTGACTTCAGCAATACTGGGAAGCTAGGCCTTATCGGGATGCAAGAGCGAGCCCATTTACTTCGTGGCACCCTGAGCATCCAATCGGAGTTGGGCAAGGGAACAGCTGTAATCGTTGAGATCCCGCTTGAGGAGTAATAATACAGACACCTCTTGCCGATGGGGGACAAGCTAGCACGGTGGCGTCATCTTGAGACCAAACAAATTGATGTCATGAAAACCCCTCTCTCGGGCAATAATAAAAATGTAAATGAGCCGATCCTCAACTTTGGCAACGGGCTCTGGTTTAAGCCCTGATAAATCTGCCATTCATTATATACCACCCGACAGAGTCAATATTGACTGTGCCTCTTTAGAGCAAATCGTGCTATTTATAGACCTCTACCGCTAACTC
>JADFVG010000166.1 GCA_015222405.1 Chloroflexota bacterium | reverse complement strand
TCCTTGGCTTCGCTGATGAGGAGCGGGGTCAAGGCTTCTGTGAGACCGAGCTCTGGCTTGATGAGGTGTTTTGGCGGATAGAGGAGAGCGGTGGAATCGCTATCGCTGCCCATGCCGACAGGCGGCCGAAGGGCTTTCTCGCCTCTGATGAACCTGTCAGGGTCAAGAGGAGAATCCACAGCAGCAACCACCTCAGCGCTTTGGAGATCACCGTCCCTTCCACCAGAGACCTCTGGCGAGAGGGGTTAATGCCCCACTTTCCAAAAAAATATGCCTGCATCCAGGGGTCGGATGCTCACAGTCCGAATGAGATCGGCAGACGCCCGATATACATTGAGTGCTCCACCATCGATTTAGCCTACCTGCGCCTCGCTCTGCGCGAGCATGAAACCAGAATAAAGTTCCCCCAGGATTTGGCTGAAGGTGGGAATATCAAAGTTTGACAGGTGCCTTAGTACTATGTTATATTTACATAGTAATACGAGGTATCCTGCTATGAGGTATGGTCGCGAGCTATTGAAAGGGAGCACAGAGTCCTTGCTTCTCTCCTTGATCAACCGACAGCCAATGTATGGCTATCAGATAATCAAAGAGCTGGACAGGAGAAGCAAGGGCTATTTCACCTTTAGAGAGGGCACCCTCTATCCCGCGCTGCACCGATTGGAGGACAGGGGATTGATTATAGGCCGGTGGGAGCGGCTGCCAGCGGGTCAAGAGAGGAGGTACTACCATATAACTGAAAAGGGGCAGCGCGCCCTAGAGGAGAAGGTGACAGAGTGGAGGGGCTTCTCCAGAGCTGTGAACTCCATCGTGCAGCCGGGGAGCCCCTGAGCGGACCGAACCCGAGAATCAAGGTCTCATGCGTGATGAGCAAAGTGGCCATTGTTACCGATACCACTGCTTGCCTCCCTAGGGAGCTGGTGGAAGAATATGGCATCAAGATAGTGCCAATGAGCCTTATCTTTGAAGACCGGGTCTATCAGGATGAGGTGGATATAACCCCCAGTGAGGTCTACCAGATGCTGGAGCAGGAAGAGAAGATCCCCAGCACCTCAGCCCCTTCACCAGGTTCCTATCTTGAGGCCTTCCGCGAGCTGGGCCAAAGGGCGGAGAGCATCGTCTGCATTAGTATGCCCACTGAGTTGACCATGGCTTTGCAATCGGCGATGCAGGCTAGGGAGATGGCTAAAGAAGAGCTGCCCCACATGACCATAGAGGTTATTGATTGCCGCAGTGCAGCCGGGGCGCTTGGGCTTGTCACCCTGGCAGCAGCTCGGGCTGCCGCCGCCGGGCAGGGCTTGGATGAGGTTATCAAGGTTACAAAGGACATGATGCAGCGGGTGCACATGATTGGTCTCGTGGATACTCTGGTCTATTTGGCCAAGGGGGGTCGCATCCCCAAGGTTGCCGCCTGGGCTGGCGACGTCCTTAAGGTTAAGCCAATCCTCACCCTTTCCCAGGGTAAGCCAGCCCCTCTAACCGCTGTTAGAACAAAGTCGCGCGGCCTGGAGCGGCTGCTGGAGATAATGCAGCGGAGGGTGGGAGCAAACAGCCCGATACATGTCATTGTAGTGCACGCCAACGTCCTGAAAGAGGCGGAAAGCCTGAAGCAGCGCATCTCTGAGGAATTCAATTGCGTCGAAATTTATGTCAAGGATTTTACCCCGGTAATGGGCGTTCATACCGGTCCCGGGCTCCTGGGCATTGCCTTTTACGCAGACTAAGGTAGACCTACCATGGCTAAAGTTGGCATTATTACCGATACCATCGCCTGCCTCCCCAGAGAACTGGTGGAGGAGTATGGTATCGTGATCGTGCCAATAAACGTCATCTTCGAAGACCAGGTCTATCAGGATGAGGTGGATATAACCCCGAGCGAGGTTTACCGACTGCTCGGGGAAGGCAAGATTCCCACCACCTCAGCCCCCTCACCAGGAGTCTATCTTGAAGCCTACCGCGAGCTGAGCCAGAGGGTAGAAAGCATCGTTTGCATCACCATCGCTACCGAGCTGACCATGGTTTACCAATCGGCGACGCAGGCTAGGGAGATGGCTAAAGAGGAACTGCCCCACACCACGGTAGAGGTGATCGATAGCCGCACCGCAGCCGGGTCACAAGGTCTTATCACCCTGGCAGCGGCTCGAGCCGCTGCCGCCGGGCAGAGCCTGGATGAGGTTATCAAGGTCACCCAGGACATGATACCGAGGGTGCACTTCTTGGCCGTGATAGATACCCTGACCTATTTGGCCAAGCATGGTCGCGTGCCTGCGATTGCTGCTTGGGCTGGCTCCCGGCTTCAGATCAAGCCCCTGCTCACCGTTTCCAACGGCAAGGCACGCCCAATTACTGCGGTGAGGACAAAGCGGCGGGGGGTGGAGCGACTGCTGGAGATAATGCGGCAGAGGACGGGAGCAAACAGCCCGCTACATGTCATTGTATTGCACGCCAACGTCCTCGAAGAGGCGGAAAGCCTGAAGCAGCGCATCTCTGAGGAATTCAATTGCGCTGAAATTTATGTCAAGGATTTTACCCCGGTAATGGGCGTTCATACCGGTCCCGGGCTGCTAGGCGCTGCCTTTTACGCTGATAACTGACAAGCAGCCAAGGCCTCCCCTGCATCCTATAAAGGCTTCTCTAACTGGCATCAAGTTCAAAAGTGTCCTATAATCGGGGTGAGATGGAGAAGCCCCAAGTCACGGAAGATGCCCACAGATTGGAGCAAAGCTTGGGCCTGTTGCCCGAGCCCATGGTCAAACCACCCCTCATCGTGGTCAGCGGTCTCCCCGGGAGCGGCAAGTCCTATTTCTGCCACAAGCTTCGTGAGCGTCTCCCCTTCCCCATTGCTGAGAGCGATGGCCTGCGCAAGGTGCTTTTCCCCTCACCAAATTACAGTCCCAGCGAAAGCAATCGCCTGTTCCAGGCCTGTCACCTCCTTATCGAAGAGCTATTGAAAAGGGGAATACCCCTCATCTTTGATGCCACGAATCTGATAGAACGCCATCGAGAGCACCTGTATCATATCGCTGACCG
>JADFVG010000019.1 GCA_015222405.1 Chloroflexota bacterium | reverse complement strand
TGCTATCGAGAACGTAAGCGTTGCCGAAGCTAAATACTTTACTAAACCGAAAACCAGAGGCTTCCGCATAGCGATTGTAGTTCCCGGCAAGGGTGCCGCTTTGAGTGATAAAGGCCACCGGGCCGCTCTCGACAAGACTCTCGAACAATGTCGATATCTTTGCCCCAGGAACAGTGAGCCCCATGCAATTTGGCCCGATGATACGCAATCCACCCCTGCGGGCTATTGCTTTTACCTTCTCCCCGAGTTCCCTTCCTTCCGCCTCACCTGTCTCTTCAAAGCCAGCGGTAAAGATGTGCACGTTCTTTGCCCCTGCCGCAATGCAGTCCTCCAGAACGCCGGGCACGGCAGGTGCCGGGACAGAGACGATAACCAGGTCGACATGCTCTGGGATGGAAACGAGGTTGGGATAGACTTTCAGCTCCTGAATCTCAGTAGCATTAGGGTTAACCGGATAGATACCCCCCTCGAAACGCATTCGTTTAAGGCAACCAATAAAACCACCTGCACCCCAACTCGCGTGCTTGCTTGATACTCCAACGATGGCAATCGCTTTGGGGCTGAGTGCCGCTTCAAAGCCTTTATCCCATGCCATAGATGCCTGCTCCTTTCTCGATGTCAACTTCACTTACAGCCTTGGATATAATACAATGTAGCACAGATAATCTCAATGAGCTTCGAAATCAGAAAGCACTTGAAGCTCTGAGGATGTACTTTGTCAAAACATAACTTATAAGCTATAATCTTCATGCGACGATAATTGAGGAGATAATGCCATGACCGCAGATGAAGTCTTAGCCTCCATCAGAGCCAATGTAGAAAACGAAAACCTCATCAAACATATGCTGGCCACCGAGGCTATTATGAGGGCGCTGGCAAGGAGATTGGGCCAAGATGAGCAGGAGTGGGGGCTTACCGGACTGATCCATGATATCGATGTCGAGCTCACTGAGGGGGATATGAGCGCCCACAGCAAGCTAGGGGCAGACATCGCCAGGGAACTGGGAGCCAGCGAGAGCATGGCCCACGCCATCCTGTGCCACAACGAAGCCCACGGTATCCCCTGCGAAACCCTGCTCGATAAGGCCCTTTTCTGTGCCGACCCCCTGACTGGGCTCATCGTCGCCGCAGCCCTGGTGCGCCCGGACAAGAAGCTCGCTGGGCTTGATGCAAACTCGGTGATGAAACGCTTTGGCGAGAAGCGATTCGCCGCTGGGGCCAATAGGGAGCAGATCGCAAAGTGCAATGAGATTGGGCTTGAGCTTGAGGATTTCATCGCCCTTGGGCTTGAGGCAATGCAGGGAATCGCCCAGGAGCTGGGGCTATAAATGCACAGGGGAGAACTGATATTTAGAGAGAAGTAATTCCATAAGCCCGTGATAAAGGCTTTATGGAATTTGTTATTTAGAAAGGAGGTGAAGACTTGAAAGGAGAGATAAAGAGACTTATCCGGGACCGGGGTTTCGGTTTCATCACTGCAGAAGATGGGGACGAGATCTTCTTCCACCGCTCCGCTCTGGAGGGGATAGATTTTGAAGCTTTGGAAGAGGGCAACAGCGTAGAGTTCAATACGGAGAAAGGCCCCAAAGGCCTCCGGGCAGTGAATGTAAAGATGATATAAGCTTAGCGCGCTGAATCAGCTTATTACCCCCCGTTTAAGTTCCCAATGATGTCAAGGTAGTGAAGAGTTGGGGCTATAGACCCAAGCTCAGGATAGCTGAGGATTTGAAGGCTTAATTGCTTTAGACACTGGGACTGTCTTAAATATAAGGCGAGTACAAGATGCCCATGATGCCGGGAGAAAATCCTCAACACCTAGCGGTCTGGGCCGATAACGTCTCCTTCGCCTATGGTGATGTAAAGGCACTTCAAGGCCTAAAGCTGCAGGTGCCCAGGGGAATCAGCTTTGGCTTGCTCGGTCCCAATGGCGCCGGAAAAACAACTCTGATTCGAATTCTGGCAGGTTTGTTGCGGCCGCAAAATGGCAGCATACAAGTGCTGGGGGAAAGCTCAGCGCGGAAGGTTGCTCAGCTTATCGGCTACATGCCTCAAGTCCCCGCTCTTTATGCCGAACTCTCCGCCCTGGAGAATGTAGACTTCTTTGCCCGGCTGTATGGCCTGAGCAACCGGCGCCAGCGCGCGCAGAGGGTTGAAGAAGCCTTACGCTTCGTTGACCTATGGGAACGACGCAATGCCCCCACGCTCAAGCTAAGCGGCGGCATGAAACAAAGGGTAAGCCTTGCCTGCGCCATCGTTCACCAGCCGCCTCTGCTTGTCCTCGACGAGCCAACGGTTGGCCTTGACCCTGAACTCAGGGTCACCTTCTGGGACCATTTCCACAGTATGACCCGTGAGGGGATCACCTTGATTATTTCCAGTCATACTATGGACGATGCCGCTCATTGCGACCGTCTGGCGTTCTTGCGTTCGGGCAGGGTGATCGCCGAAGGCTCGCCCCAAGAGCTCAGGGAGGCCACTGGCAACCTTGAGGCCAGCCTGGAGGATGCTTTTCTCTATTTTGTTCGTCAGGGGGTCTCGGGCGATGTCGCTTAGCCGGGCGGTGGCTATTGCGCGCCGAATTATTCGCCAGTTTACCCGAGACCGCAGGACGCTGGCCTTTATCATTATCGTGCCCCTGGTGGTGATGACGCTGGTGGGGCTGAGCTTTCCTGAAGAGGCCGTCCTGGACTATGTAGCGCCGGCGCTGATGGCGACCCTGGCCATGTTCTTCGTCTTTATCCTTACCGGGGTTAGCTTCCTCAGGGAGCGAGCGCAGGGCACTATGGAGCGCCTGATGGCTTCGCCAGTGTCTCGTTTGGAGATAGCTCTGGGTTATCTGCTGGGCTTCTTTCTCTTCGCCGCTGCTCAGGCTCTGATCATACTTCTGTTTACCATCCTGGTGTTAGGCGTCCACTATCAAGGGGCCTTGTGGCAGATATTTGTCTTTCAGCTTATTATCACCGTGGGGGCGCTGAACCTGGGCATGTTTGTCTCAACCTACGCCAGAAACGAGTTCCAGGTTGTTCAGTTCATCCCGCTAATTCTCGCCCCCCAGGTGTTTCTGTGCGGGGTTATATGGCCTGTGGAGCAGATGCCCAACTATCTCCAGGCCATCTCAAAGGTGTTGCCACTAACCTATGCTGTAGATGGCCTGCGGGGGATAATGCTCGATGGAAGCACGCTCGTGGGCGTGGGCCTGGACCTGGGGGTACTGCTGGCTTTCGCCGCTGCCATGACAGTACTTGGCGCAGTAGCGCTCAGGCGTGGCGCACCTGCTTAGGCGATGTGGGGAATCGCCGAGGAGTTGGGGCGGTAAGAGTGCTATAATAAGCACAGAGAAGGGCTGAGCGGATTAGGCGGAGCGAAAGTTTGTCTATATGGTTGTTAGACGAAATGCGCCCATTTTCGTCAATCTAAACGTGGTGCACTTAAATGTCGGAGCTTGTGCATTTACATCATATAGGTTTACTTCTTGGGTTCGGTGGTGCTGCTATTTCTGCTGTACTGATGCTATTTGTTGGAAAAGATGAGTTAAGGCGTTATCGGTTCGGCAGGATTGCTCGTCGTATCTCTATCGTGACTTGGACAGGGGTCGCTCTTTTATTCATGAGTGGTATCTGGATAACTGTTCAGCATTACCCCGAGCTGTCTAAGCCAATTTTGGTGGGGAAATGCTTTGCCTGTGCTATTATCCTTGGCGACGCCCTGTTTATCCATCTTCGTTTTTTCCCGCGCTACTTCCAAGCAATAAGTCGGGAGGATTTTGATTCTATTTATTGGAATATGAGGCGCATAGGAACTCTTTCTATCATCTGCTGGATAGCAGCAATAATTCTGGGTTTCTGCCTTTAGATACAGGTTCTTGAAGATTAAAACGGGAAGATGGCGCACTTCGTCTATCGGCGTGGTTACCTTTCGCTTCGCTCACCCCAATAGAGCTCCCTACCTCTTCCGCACCACACCCCTGAGCTCGGTGAGGAGCTCCTCCGGTGGCGTCTTCTCCGGGTCGCTCAAGTAGACTTCCTCGCCCGCGCCAGCAAACTCGTATCCGTTCTCCATAACCCAGCCCGCAAGCGCTTCCCAAGTAGGCCCCACCTGATCGAAAGGCCCCTTGTACATGGTAGCGGCCACCTCTGCTCCCTCCACCCGCTTCACCCCCAGGCCGCGCTCATCGGGTCCGCTGGGAGCCACCTCACCGCCTATGGGGCACTGGATCTCCCACAAAAGCTCCTCATCGGGTACCTCCCCCGGGGCGTTGAAATAGACCCCCATCGGCGGTCCAGCAGGGATGTACCCCTTCTCCGCAATCCAGTCGAAGAGCCTGGGGAAGGCCTCCGGTATCTTAGCGTAAGGACCCTTCATGGCGACAAAAGCCACTGTCCTTGGCTCGGTCTTTTTGATAGTAACCTCAATTGCCATTTAACCCTCCTCAGAGCTGTGTGGAAAAGATTAAACGCAAAACCGCCCGCTGTCAATTCCTAGCTCACCTCGATCATTGAGCCTTCGGGTGTCTTGGTCACGTCGATTCTCACCGGGAAGGCATCCTTTAGCTCGTCGATGTGGGTGATGACGATGATTTTCTCAAAGTCGTCCTGAATGGAGTTTATGGCCTCGATCAGCTTCTCCTTGCCGCTACTGTCCTGGGTGTCAAAGCCCTCGTCGATGAACAGGGTTGGAAGTGGGGCTCCTGCTCGCCGCGCCAGGAGCTTGGAGAGGGCGATGCGCAGGGCAAAGTTGATGCGGAAGGCTTCACCGCCGCTATACATCTCATAGCGCCGTGTGCCCAGCTCATCGGAAGTATTTATATCAAGGGTCTCCAAGGTCTCAGCCTTTTTGGTCTTATAAGCGCGCTGAGTCTCCATCTTGACATGCATCCGGTTATCGGTCATCCGGGAGAGGAGCCGATTCGCCTCCTCCTCGATCTCAGGGAGCGCTTGTTCAATGATCCAGGCCTGAATCCCCTTCTTGCCAAAGGCAGCAGCCAATTCATCATAGATTCCCTTCTCCCTCGAGGCCTGGAGCAATTCCTTCTTCTTTTCCGCCTTGCTTTGCTCCCGAAGAGTGAGGTCCTTGAGCCTTGTTTTCACCTCTACCAATTTGTCACGCCCTTTGCGCTGCCTTTCGAGGAAGGCGTCATAAACTTGCTGCGCCTCTGCCAGCTCTGCCTCTACCTCGGGGAGAGCAGCCAATGCCTGGGATAGGGCTTCCCCTTTTTGTGCTTCCGCCGAGAGGTCGGCTTCCTTAGCCGAGGCCGCCTGTTCCGCCTCCGCCAGGCTCTCCCGCTCGCGGTCGATGGAGCCCTGAGCCTGCTCCAGATTACGCTGCATGGCTTCATAAACCTCGACCTCTGCCAAGCGACGCCGCACCTCATCATGCCTCTCAGAGTCATATCCCAGCTCATCCAGTTGGGCCAATACCTCCCCTAGCCCCCTTTGTTCTTCAAGGGCAAATTCCGCCTTTGCCAGGCGCTCCTCTAAAGCGGTGAGGCGCTCCTTCTCATGGGCAAGCTCCACTTCAGCCTGCTTGGCCTCGGTGATCTTCCCTTCCAGGGTATTCACCCGAGCCTCGCCCGCGGCACGCTCCCTCTTTATCCTCTCCTCTAGCTGGGCTACCTCAGCCTCCAAAGAGCGGTGCTCCTTTTTTGTGTTATCAAGCTGGCGTCGGTTCGCGGCTAAAGCCTCCCCTTTGCCCTTTCTATCCTGCTCATATTTGGCCATAATCCTATTCCGGCCCTCAATTCCAAGCTCCGTCTCGCACAGGGGGCACCTTGCCTCCTCTGGGGTGAGCAGGTCGATCTTTTCCTCCAAGGTCCTTATCTCCTCCTCCAGTTGGGCACATTGGGCCTCCAGAAGATGAACTTCGCTTGAGAGCTCCTGGGCGTGGTGCCGCTTTTGCCCGAGCTCCTCCTCCCATGCTGCCAGCTCAGCCACTTGCCCCTGTGCCTGGGTTAGTTCCGTCTCAAATTGGGGAAGCATGTTGACCTTGGGCTCCAGTTGCCCAACCTTGTCTTGCCCGATCCTTTGCTCGGTCTCCAGTTCTCCCTTCGCCTTTGCCACCGCCTGTTCCAGTTGCGAGCGACGACTGTTGGCATTGACCCATATTATGGCTTTACTATTCAGCTCCTCGTTATCCCTCTTTGCCTCAACAAGCCTTTGAAATCCTTCCTCAATGGCCTTGCGCTCGCTGATGACCCCCTCATACTCCCTGACCTTCTCTCGATGTTCCTCAGCCCCGCTCCTCAGGTAGGCGAGTTCCCTCTGCGCCTGAGAAATGCGCTCCTCTAGCTGCGCCAATTGCTCCCTCTTGAAATCGAGTTCTTGCTTCCGCTCCCTGAGCGCATTGACCCTGCTCTCCTGCCCCTTCAGGTCCCTTTCCAGTTCAGCGATGGCCTCCCGCATCCCGCCAAGCTCGGCCTCATACTCCCCCTTGCGGGCAAGCTCGCTGTCGATCTCGGCGATGGCGTGGGAAAGCTCCTGAGACCGGCTCTCCCTTTCCCGGGCGCGGATTTTAGCCCGCTCCTCCAGCTCATCGTACAAGGAAAGGTCAAGGATCCGGGCGAGGACCTCTTTACGCTCCGAGGGAGGCTTTACAGTGAACTCATCGGCACGACCCTGGAGCAGAAAGGCACTGTTGATGAAGGTATCATAGTCCATGCGCAGGATTTCGATGATCTTGTGCTGTGTCTCTCGAATGGAGCTCCCTGTAATCGGCCTGAAGCCTTGGTCAGTGGCTATCTGAAGGTCGAGGAGGGAATGCCCTGATCGGCTCACCCTCGGTCTAGCCCGCTTGCGAAGCACGCGGTATCGGTCTCGACCTGAAGCGAACTCAAATTCCACCTCCATCTCCGTCCTGCCCACATGGATGAGCTCGTCATCGCTTTTTGCCCTCGTCTTGCCCCAGAGTGCCCAGGTAATAGCATCAAGGAGCGCAGACTTTCCATTGCCGTTGTCACCACAGAGGCAAGCGACGTGAATGCCATCGAAGGAAAGGGGAGGCACATTATCTCGATAGCACATGAAGTTCTTGAGCGCCAGCTTAATGGGGATCATTTCGCCCTCCTCGGAAAGGCTGCCCTCATTGTGGCACTGCGGGCGATGCTGGTCAATCCCTACCACGATTCGAGGTTTGAATCTAATGCCCCCGCTTTAGCTCGCTTGACCACAGACGCTGGGGCAATTAATATATTAAGTTGGGGGAGAAATGTTTGAGGTTTTGTCGCAAAAGCTGGGCAGCGTTTTTAGCCGTCTCAGCAGCAAGGGTAGGCTCACAGAGAGGGACATCGATGAGGCACTCAGGGAGGTGAGACTCGCCCTCCTTGAGGCCGATGTCCACTTCAAGGTGGTGAAGGATTTCATCGCCCAGGTGCGCGAGCGCTCCCTGGAGGCCCAGGTATTGGAAAGCCTGACCCCGGCTCAGCAGGTGGTCAAGATCGTCAATGAGGAGCTTATTGCCATTTTGGGCGAGGGTCCCAGTCCGCTAGCGCAGGCCAGCCACCCCCCAACAATGGTGATGCTGGTCGGGCTCCAGGGCTCGGGGAAAACAACCACTGCGGCAAAGCTCGCCCTGCACCTGAAAAGCTCGGGGCAACGTCCCCTACTCGTTGCCGCCGACCTGCGTCGACCAGCCGCCATAGAGCAGCTAGTCGTGCTCGGCAACCAGCTTGACATCCCGATTTACCGGGAAGATATATCATCGAAGCCAGTATCCATCTGTGCTCATTCCCTGAAGCGGGCCGCAGAGCTGGCTTGCGCCTGGGTCATCGCCGACACCGGAGGTCGCCTCCACATCGATGAAGCCATGATGGAGGAAGTGGCCAGGATGAAGCGGGAGCTCAAACCCTCCGAGGTGCTCCTGGTGGTGGACGCCATGACCGGCCAAGACGCGGTGCGCGCCGCCGAGGAGTTCCACGCCAAAATGGGGCTCACCGGGCTGATCCTGACCAAAATGGATGGCGATGCCCGCGGCGGGGCGGCCCTGTCGATCAAAACGGTTACCGGGGTGCCGATTAAGTTCATCGGAACCGGGGAAAAGACAGATGCCTTCGAAACCTTCCACCCCGACCGTTTGGCATCACGCATCTTAGGCATGGGGGATATGCTCACCCTCGTCGAAAAGGCGGAAAAGACCTTCGATGCCGAGCAGGCAAAAAAGCTGGAGAAGAAGCTCCGCCATGCCACCCTCGACCTCGAGGACTTTCTATTGCAACTGGAACAGATGCAGAAGATGGGGCCTCTAAGTCAACTGGTGGAGATGATCCCCGGACTTTCCGCCATCGCTCGCCGCGGCCCTATCGAGATGGACGAAGGGAAAATTAAAAAAATCGAGGCCATTATCCTTTCTATGACCCCCGAGGAGCGCCGCAACCCGGATATCATCGATGGTCACAGAAGACGCCGCATCGCCCGAGGCAGTGGCACAACGCCACAGGATGTTAATCAACTCTTAAATCAGTTTCGCCAGACACAAAAACTGGTGAGGCAGATGACACGCGGAAGAGGCCTGCTCGACATGCTCCGCTAGAAAAAACTACTTGGTCACCCCGGTAACAATCATCTGACCGTTCCCAACGGTGATTTGCTCTAATTCTACGTCGATATCCTCCTCAAACCTCTCGTCCGCCATCCTCATAACGGCTCTCATTACCTGGTCAATTAGTGTTCTGGGGACGGAAATACGACCCGCATTGAAGCTCTTAATTTTAATTTCGATGTCTCCGTCATTGACCTCTATTTCAGCTTGAAGCGACACCTGCACGCTGATGAGAAAATCAATCTTGGTAAATACGTGCACCCTGCCATCAATGAAACAGACCTGAATATGGTCAATATCGATGCCGATCTCGCCCTCATCAGAGAGCGCCTTTATCTTGGAGGTGGCTTCCTCCTCGGTGATAAGTAAGGCAACTCGCCTATGCTCCCCCCTCGCGATGGCTGCATCTATCTCTTGCTCCAAGGCGTCGATCTTATCGTCCAATCTCTGTGCCGCCTCCTCGGTTATCTCTACCGAGTTAGCCCCCACCTCCCTGGCTGCGGGACCAGTGATGAGATAACCACCGATGCCGATAGCGATCATCAACAAGGCGAAGACGGCGCCGAAAAAGAGAAAGATAGTTCTTACTGCCTGCAAAATCGCCCTACTCTAAGTAATCTTTTAGCTTTTTTGAGCGGCTTGGATGGCGCAGCTTCCTCAGCGCCTTGGCCTCGATCTGGCGAATGCGCTCTCTAGTGACGCCAAACTCCCGGCCTACCTCCTCCAGGGTGCGGCTGCGCCCGTCCTCTAGGCCAAACCTCAGTTGAAGCACCCGCCGCTCTCTGGGATTGAGGGAGGAAAGCACATCATCGATTTGCTCTTTGAGAAGCTGATGAGAGGCCACGTCAGCAGGTGCCTTGGTGCCACGATCCTCAATGAAGTCGCCAAGATGGCTATTCTCCTCCTCACCGACCGGGGTCTCCAGCGATACTGGCTCCTGGGACACCTTAATGATCTCCCGCACCTTTTCCGGGGTGATGTCCATCCCCTCTCCGATCTCCTCGCTGGTGGGCTCCCGTCCGTACTCCTGAACCAGGCGCCGGCTGATGCGAAGCAGCTTGTTTATGGTCTCCACCATGTGAACCGGGATGCGAATAGTGCGAGCTTGGTCTGCGATGGCCCTGGTAATCGCCTGCCTGATCCACCAAGTGGCGTAGGTGCTAAATTTGTAGCCCTTGCGATAATCGAACTTCTCCACTGCCCTTATCAGCCCTATGTTGCCCTCCTGAATCAGGTCGAGAAGAGACATCCCTCTGCCGATATACTTCTTGGCTATGCTGACGACCAGTCGCAGATTGGCCTCAGTAAGGTGCTTCTCCGACTGCGCTGCCTCGCGGTCGATGGCCTCCAGATGGGCCTCCATTTCCCTTTCTCTGGCCAAGAGGGAAGCAAGGAAGCGAGGGTCATGTAATAGGGTGCTTATCTCAGCGATGGTTTTATCACCCATGACCTCCAGGATCGGCGTCGGTAACAGGCGGCTATCTAATGACAGGCTCACCAGCGCTCGTTCCACCTCGGTAGGAGTTTCCCCCGTTCTCTCAGCGACGGCCCCTATTAGTCCCTGACTGACCACGTTATCTATGGCAGAGCGGACCACGGGTTCCGAGGCCAGTTCCCGGAGACTCACTGATGGACGCAAGCGAAGCTCTTCGGCCACAATATCGACAAGAGGGGAAGATTGGCACAGCCGCTCCAGGACAGTGAGCATGACATTAGCGGCAGAAGCCGGTCTGCCAAATCTGTCCGACCAATCCTGCTCAATGTTACTCGCGTGCCGATCTAGCTCCATCTTGCTTGCCAGGGACTTCTCATCAGCGGCGCTCAAAAGGGATACCCTGCCAATCTCACGAAGGTACATGCGCACCGGGTCATCGATGACCTCTTGCTCCTCCAGTGCCGTTTCCAGCTCCGCCTCAGGTTCAATTTCAGGCTTCGGCTCCTCCACTTCCTCCGACCCAGCTACCTCCTCTGGCCTTCTCACTTCCTCAATAATCGTGTCGCTGCCAGATAGAACGCTATAGATGTCCTCTAGCTGATCGAGGCCATGATTCGACCTCATCTCAGAGAGGTCATCCGAATGTCCAAAGCCCTTTTTCTTGGGACTAAGCCTATCTAGGTGTTCGCTCTCTCCCGGGCTCATTGTTGTGCTCCTTCTTGCTCTCTTCTTCCTTTTTCGAACACGTCTTTTAACTGGGTACTTGGTTTTAATGCCTTTTGAAGCAGCGTTTCCACCGGCTCTGTTATTACGTTTCTATCGCCCTCGGACTCCGCCTCAGCAATGAGCACCTCCTCCAGCGCTTTCAATCTTCTCAGCCTTTGCTCCTCCAGCCGCCGTAGACAATCGACAAAGGCGGCCTCAAATTCGCTCTCACTGGCAGGAGGCAGTGCCCTGTTGATCAACGAATCAAGATGATGATGGAGATTGACATCGAGGCTCTGGCGCAGCATCTCCATCCCCAGGGAATCATGCCAAGCAAGGAAAAGCTCGCGGTTTTCTGTGCTTTCGAAGTATTCAGGCAAAAGCTGCTCCCCCCTTTCCCTCAGCTCCGGATGCTGAAGCAAAAGGCAGAGACAATATTCCTCCAGCGGGTGGCGAAAAGGCTGGGCAGGGGAAAGCGATACCGCCCTTCTCGCCCTCTCCCTCTTTGTCGGTCGCAGCTCAGCTGCTCTGGCTGCGAGCGTCTTCTCACTCACTCCTATCAAGCCGGCGAGCCTTTTGAGATAGAGCTCCCGCTCCACAGCATCCTCGATCTCCGAAATGAGGGGCAAAAGCTGCTCGGCAGCAAATGCTTTGTCCTCTTCCCTGCTGATGTCAAATTTCGATGTCACCGCTTTAAAGAAATAGTCCATTAAAGGCACGGCCTCCACAACCAGCTGACGCCAAGTCTCCGGGCTCTCCCTGATTACCTCATCGGGATCCATACCCTGGGGGAGAAGGATAATTCTCAGGTTTGCCTTGAGCCTGGAGGTGCCTCCCAGCCAATCGGGCACGGAAGTCAGCCTCTCACTGAAAGCCCGCCTCGCAATCTCTAAGCCGCGAAGGGTAGCCTCCTCTCCAGCAGCATCAGCATCCAGCGCTAGGGTAAGGTTTCTGGTCAGTTTTTTAATCAGCATCATCTGTTTCTCGGTGAGGGAGGTGCCCATGGAGGCAACCACATTGGTTATGCCCTGCTGGTGGGCAGCGATGACATCCATGTAGCCTTCAACTATGATAGCTAAGCCCTGCTCCCTGATCGCCCCCTGAGCGCGATCGATGCCGTAAAGAATGCCACTTTTATCAAAGATCGCCGTTTGTGGGGAATTGAGATACTTAGGCATGGTGCCATCGAGGGTGCGGCCACCAAAGCCAACCACCGCCCCCTGTGCATTCCTTATCGGAAACATGAGACGATTTCGAAATAGGTCGCGCCTTCCCCCACCCTCCTTTTCTACAATTAAGCCGGCAGCCAGAAGTTGATCCTCACCATAGCCTTTATCTATCAGATAGTTGCACAATGCATCCCAGCTATTGGGGCTGAACCCCAACTGGAAGCTAGCCATCGTTTCCTGAGCCACACCTCGCCCTTCGAGATGGCTTCTCGCTTTCTCAGCGGTCTTCGTATTAAGCAGCAGATGATGGTAATAATGGGCGGCGGCATCATTTGCCTGGTAAAGCCTTTCCCATTGCTCTTCCTCGGCCTTCCCCTGTTGCTTCGATACCAATGTTACCCCCGCCCTCTCAGCCAAGAGCCGGAGCGCCTGGCCGAAGTCGATGCCCTCCTTTTTCATGACAAAGGAGAAGATGTCACCGCCGGTGGCGCAGCTGCCAAAGCAACGCCAGCTCTGACGCTCGGGGAAAACGAAGAAGGAGGGGGTCTTCTCGGTGTGAAATGGGCACAGGGCCTTGAAGCTACGCCCCGACTTTCTCAGCGTGACATAATCTGAAACCACATCCACTATATCCAGCCTCTGCTTTATCTCATCGATAGCGCTCATCGAGCTCCTCCGCCAAGCGAAGAGCATAATTATCGGTCATACCGGCAATATAGTCAACCACTTTGCGCTCCAAATTGTCATCGCGCCCGGAATACTCCGGAGGCAGCTTTTCCTCGTGTTTTAAGAAGTGCCCGTAGAGGAGCCGAACCACCTCCCTGGCCCGCTCCGCCTCTTCCCTTGCCACGCTATATACCCGGTCAAAGAGGAACTGTCGCAGGATATTTGCCGCCCCCACCACCTCCGGGCTCATGCTTATAACCGGTTTCTCCCATGAAGAGTCGATGGCATCCGAGACCAGGGCATTGATCCTCTCAGAATGGGACCGCCCCAGAAGCCCGACGGCGGGGTGGGGAAGGTCGTCCTCGGTGATAATGCCGGCCCTCACCGCATCACCGATGTCATGGTTGATGTAAGCAATGATATCTGCTATCTTACACACCTGCCCCTCAAGGGTACCCACCGCCCCCCATTCTTCGCCCAGAATGTCTGCCCCAGTCTTGGAGTGGTTAACAATACCTTCTCTCACCTCCCAGGTCAAATTCAGCCCCTGACCATCCTTTTCCAGAAGGTCAACCACCCTCAGGCTCTGCTCGTTATGCCTGAACCCTTCACTAAAGAGCTCGTTGAGCACCTCCTCGCCCACATGACCAAAAGGCGTGTGGCCTAGGTCGTGACCCAGGGCGATGGCCTCGGCCAGGTCCTCATTGAGGTCCAGGGCCCGTGCTATAGAGCGAGCGATCTGCGATACCTCGAGAGTATGGGTGAGCCTGGTCACATAGTGATCCCCTAAAGGGGCGATGAAAACCTGGGTCTTGTGCTTCAAGCGACGAAAAGCCTTACAGTGGATGATTCGATCGCGGTCCCGCTGAAACTCGGTGCGCATGGGACAGGGCTCCTCAGGCTTCAGCCTCCCTTTGGAGAACCTGCTCCTCATGGCGTAAGGCGAAAGTCTCTCCTCCCTTTTCTCAAGGCGACGGCGTATGTCATGATGAACCATAGCTCGATGTGCGAGCGACTCTCCTCCACAGCGAGGGACTGGAAAGCCTCCCTTCAACCTTAGCAATTATCTCCCTGGTCTGCTCGATGGCATCGGGGCTTACCGAGACAGATGTTATCCCCCATTTCACAAGCTTCTCGGTGAGCTCGGGATAGAACGACGGTGCCTGGCCACAGATGGAAGAGGTGATTCCTCTCCTGACCGAGCCCCTGATCGCCCTTTTCAGAGCCAGCATTACCGCCTCATTTCGCTCATCGAATTCTTCCGCTAGCTTGAGGTTATCCCGATCTATCCCCAATATGAGCTGGGTGAGGTCGTTAGAGCCGATGGAGATGCCATCGAGCCCCACGTTGATGAACTTATCGAGTAAAAAGATATTAGACGGCACCTCCACCATCATCCAGATCTTGAAATCCTCCGCTGAGCGTAGTCCCTCATCTTTGAGCATCCGCATCACCCGTCCAAGCTCGGGCACCGTTCTTACGAAGGGGATCATCACCCACAGGTTGTTATACTTCCCCCTCACCCTCCGTATCATCTCCGTCTCCAGTTTGAAGACGTCCAGCTCCTGCACGTATCGGGAACAGCCCCTGTAGCCAAGCATGGGGTTCTCCTCTACCGCCTCGAACTCCTCCCCTCCCTTGAGATTTCGGTATTCATTGGTCTTAAAGTCCGTGGTGCGATAGACCACAGGTCGGGGATAGAAGGCCTGAGCAAAGGTGGAAACCCCCTGAGCCAGCCTCTCCACAAACTCCTGCCCCCTGCCTTGCTTGAGCATATAGCGCGGGTGCTCCCCGATTTGAGCGATCATGAACTCGGCGCGAAGCAACCCCACGCCATCGACATATTGGGCAGCAACCCGTTGCGCCAGCTCCGGCTCAGCCAGATTTACATAGACCTTGGTCGTAGTCCTTATCCTGGCCTTAGGGAAAATGCTGGGGGCATAAACCTCCTCCCTGACCACAGTGCCCTCCAAAACCGTCCCCCGCTTGCCATCCACAGTAACCACCTGCTCCGGTTTCAAAACTTGGGTCGCCCTCTCTGTGCCCACGACACAGGGAATCCCCAGCTCGCGGCTTACAATGGCAGCATGGGAGGTTCTACCCCCTTTATCAGTTACAATGGCCACTGCCCGCTTCATCGCGGGAACGAAATCAGGATCGGTCATCGCTGCCACCAAAACATCCCCCTGCAAAACCCTGTCGATCTCAGAGGCGAGACCAACTATCTTCACCGGCCCAGAAGCTGTACCCGGACTGGCAGGAGAGCCGGTGAGGAGGACGTTGGCCTCCATTTCCTTGACCTCTACTGCGACCTCTACTGCTGCCTCAGGGGGCTTTATCGTGGTCACAGGACGGGTCTGCACGATAAAGAGTGTATCCTTCTCTTTGGCCCACTCGATGTCCTGAGGAAAAGCATATAGCTCTTCGAGCTGCCTGCCAATTTGGGCCAGGGCGATGATGTCCTGGTCCGGTAGTTTCTGCTTCCTTTGGGCCGCCCGGGGAACGGGCACCCTGACGTTAGTTTCCCCTAGCCCTTTGCCTTTAGCATCGAGTACCAGTTGCCATTCCTGGCGCGCGATCCTCTTATCTAGGATTTTTAGCCCGTTCTTCTCCACCACATAGAGGTCGGGGGTTATCTCACCGGAGACGATGAGTTCCCCCAAACCGTAGCCTGCTTCAATAACCACCTTGCCATCATCGCTGGTAACAGGTTCCACGGTGAAAAGGACCCCAGAGCATTCCGACTGGACCATCCGCTGCACCGGAACGGCAATGCCAACCTTCAGATGGTCGAAACCATGATGCGCTCGATAGAAGATGGCACGGGGTTCGAAAAGGGAGGCCCAGCAGCCCTGCACCGCGGTAATGACCTCGCTTTCCCCCTCCACATTGAGAAAGGTTCGCTGCTGACCGGCAAATGAGGCTTCTGGCAGGTCCTCAGCAGTGGCCGAGGAACGAACTGCTACCAGGCCCTCACCCATTTCCCGGTAGGCTTTAGCAATCGCCCCCGCGATCTCCTCGGGCATGGGGGCGGCACTGACTAAATCCTTGATCTGGGAAGCTACCCTGCTTAGCGCCTCGCTATCATTAGTGTCCAGAGGGGAAAGGAGCTGGTGTATTTCAGCGGTGAGATTGGCCTTTTCCAAAAAATGAAAATAGCTTTGAGCGGTAACGATAAAACCTGGGGGGACGGGGATATGAGTTTTGGCCATCTCGCCGAGGTTCGCCCCTTTGCCACCAACCAAGGAGATATCCTCCTTACCCACCTCCTCAAACCAGACGACCTTCTTATCCTTATCCATGGGGATGATCCTCCACTTGAGGTTTTTTTCGCCTTGGCAAAGGCTTATTATACCACACCAAGGCCCCTTTTTAAACCCTGCGGCCTACATCCAGACGATCTTGTCCGGCTCAGTTACCAGATTTTTCTCCCGAGCAAGATCGCGAATTTTCAGCAGCGTCATATTGACCTCAGGGGTAAGGAGAACCCAATCAGGCCCTGGAGGGATCCAGTATGGGGAATTGATACGCACCACTTTTAGCTCTTTGGCATTGAGATAGATACCAAACGCTTCTTGGGTCACTGCTTCTCCTTTCTCTAAAGCTGTTCAAGCCTGGCGACGACTGCCTCCACCGCTTCCTCCGGGGTCGAGGCCCCCGCAGTGACGCCAATCCGGGAACAGTATTGAAGCCAAAGCGGGTCGATCTCCTCTGCCTCCTCGACAAGGTAGGTCTCGACACCAGCGGTGGAGCATATCTCAGCAAGTCGCCGGGTATTAGCGCTGCTACGCCCACCAATGACTAGCATCAGGTCTACCCGCTTTGACAGCTCAAGGGCTGATTGCTGACGTCTCCTGGTAGCATCACAGATGGTGTTAACGATGCGTAGCTCAGAGAGACGATTGAGGCGGGATTGGGCAAACTGGGCTATGAAGTGGGCAAAGGCAGAAAAGCTCTGCGTGGTCTGGGAAAGGATGCCAACTCGCCGCGGCGCCCGGCCTAATGCGGAGACTTCCATGGTGGCGAAGCCTTTACCTCCTGCCCATCCCAGTGCACCCTGCACCTCGGGATGATTCTCCTCACCAAAGATGATGACCCAAAAGCCTGCGTCAGCCAACCTCCTAGCTGCAATCTGAGCCCGGCGTACAATGGGGCAGGTAGTATCTATCACCTTAAGCCCGCGTTTCCTCATCTCCTCCAGCACCTGAGGGCTCACCCCGTGGGAACTAACAGCCAGTATATTCCCCTGAACGTGATCCAGGCTCTCTATCACCCTGATCCCTGATTGAGCGAGCCTCTCTATCACCTGCTGGTTATGCACCACAGGCCCCAGGGTCTCCACCGGCCCCAAGTCCCGCGCTGCCCTCTCCAGGATATCGATAGCCCGCCTCACCCCGGTACAAAACCCCGATTCGACAGCCCGTTCAATCTCCAATAGACCTCCCATAGTCGTCTCCTCCATAGACCCCGCGGTAGCTTGGTGGCAGAAGCTCAGCGATACGCACCATGATGAAGTCAGTGGCAGAGACCAGTTGCGCCTTGGTCGACTGACCATCGATAGGGGTCAGGCTCAAGGGTTTACCTATGTTCACTGTCACTTCGGGACGGCGGAGGATAGCAATAGGGCTTTTGATCTTTTCCGTCCCCGTGATCCCCACAGGGAGAACAGGGACACCACTACGTAGCGCCAGAAGCGAGGTGCCGGCTCGAGCCCGCTGCAATTGAGCCGTGGCGCTCCTTGCTCCCTCAGGGAACATACCCAGTGCCAACCCTTCCCCCAGCACCTGCTGGGCCTGGCGCAATGCCTCCCTATCCAGTCCCTCCCGACGCACAGGGAAGGCATGCCAACCACGCACCAGAGGCCCGAGGATCAGCGAGTGAAAGAGCTCCTCCTTAGCCATGAAGACAATCCGGCGCTTAATGCTGGCACTGAGTAGCGGGGGGTCGACAAGGTTAAGGTGGTTGGACACTATGATCACAGGACCGTGAGCAGGGACGTTTTCCTTCCCATTGACCCGCCACCGGGTCAACATGTGAAGCAGAGGCTTCAAGATGAACATTATCCCTAGATAATAGAACCAGGGCATCGCCTTTCACCAGTCCATCATACTCAGAATCTCAGCCAGCACCTGATCAGGGTTGAGACCATCAGTGTCAACCATTCTAGCGTCTGAAGCCGGCTCAAGAGGAGAGATTGGGCGCTGGCTGTCAATCTCGTCCCTCCTCACCAGTTCAGCAAGGATGGCTTGGTAATCTGCCATCTCGCCGCGCTCAATTACCTCCTGATAGCGCCGTCGTGCCCTCTCCTCAGAGGAAGCGCCAAGATATACCTTCAGAGCAGCATGGGGCAATACCGTGGTCCCGATGTCCCGCCCTGCCATAACGATTTTCCCATCTTGTGCCAGCCTTCGCTGCCGCTCCACCATCACCCTTCGCACCCCAGCCACCTTTGCCACCAGAGAGACGCCGGCTTCCACTTCAGGGGCATGAATCTTGGTGGCGACATCGCAACCATCCAACAGCACCGAGCAGTAGCCCTCATTGCTCTTAGCCAGAGGCACGAACTCAATCTCGGTGCTAAAGGCAAGCTGGCTCAGTTCCGCTTCATCCTCGAGATCGATGTTGAGCTTCAGCGCCTTCCAGGTTAAAGCTCGATACATCTCCCCGGTATCCACGAAGCGATATCCTAGCCTTTGAGCTAAAAGCCTGCCGATGGTGCTCTTCCCAGCGGCAACCGGACCGTCTATGGCGATAATCGATGGCTTTGACATTGGCTTACTGCCTAGATTATATAGTAGCCAGGGGCGCAAGGCAATTATTTTCGAGAGCCCCTCAGCCTTGCGACCCAGAAAAGGATTCCAAAGAGGGCTATCGCCAATGCGATACCAACGCCGCGAAGAGCCGTTCCCGAGAAGCCAGAGCCACCCGATGACTCAGGGGCAGCGCCACCGGGAGGGGTTGCCGCTGGCGTCTCAGTGGGAGAAATAGTGGGGGTTTCAGTCTCAACCGGGGTCTCTGTTGGTGTTGGAGTAGGAGTAGGAGTTGGGGTAGGAGAAAGACCATAGCCTGGGGTGGGCTCAGAGTTACCCACGAATTCGCCTCCTGCTGGGGAGCGCTCCAGGGAGTGACCAGCAGCCACGTCGGGGCAATGGGGATTTTGTGAAGTATCGTCGCCATAGGATAGGGCGTCGATAACCCTGCCTTGGCTATTCTCAAGAATGAGGCGGTCTCCCTCGTTACTTAGCCTATTACCAATCTGGCCATCCTCGACGAAGACTATGGTGCCAGCGAAGTCGGAGAAGTTGGCATAAAAGCCTTCCTCTGTGGCGGCGATCACGGCAAAGCCGTGAGGGGGCAAGGTTAGCGAGGGAATGGAATCGCTCTCGCAGTTATCTCTTATCTGCCAGCCCTCCAGGTGGATGGTCTCAGCCGTGCAGTTAAAGAGCTCCACCCACTCATAGTCACCATCAGGACCACTTTGCGGGGGATCATATTGAACTTCGTTGATCACCACATCTCCCTCAACTACGGGCGCAGGAGAGGAGGGTGGACTGGGGCTTGGTGTCGGGCTTGGGGTTGGACTTGGGCCTGGCGTGGGCGTTGGTGATGGGCTTGGGCTTGGTGTGGGCGTTGGGGTTGGCGGTGGGCCGGTGAAGCTCATGTCGTCAAAATAGGCGGTGGCAGGCCCGGTAGCAGTGGAAACTAAATTCAGCACAGCCTCGACTCTTGCTGAATCAGCCCCTAGAGGAGCTTTAGCCGAAATGCTCCAGGGGGAGTCAAGCGGCTTGGGGCGGTATTCATCGCTCGTGCCCGTCAGGGGTGGAGAATCGTATGAAGCCAAAAGTACGCCCCCACCCATAAACGAAATTCGGAGGAAGATAGCACTAATATTATTGTCATTCTTTATGGCATAGCCGCTGAAAGTATAAGCGCCCCCTGGTTGTATAGGAACTACTTGCCTGATCCAGCTTTTTGGCTCCTCGGTACAGACGACAGCAGCAAAGTCACCATTGTAAACGAAATGGGGATCGCTGGTCAGCCCCAGGGTTCCATAATATGCCTGCCAAGGACTGGTGATGCCATCCTCGAAGCCTGGGTTCTGCAAAAGATTTACATTCTGGGCTACTACTAGCGGGATACTTACCAGCCATGCTAGAACCAATAGCAGAGCGAGAAGGGCTATTATTCGGCAAACCTTCATTTTGGGAAGAGTCCAACTAGAAGCTGGCTACATCTTAGCGCACAAGGGGGATAAGTCAAGCTTCCAAAGC
>JADFVG010000165.1 GCA_015222405.1 Chloroflexota bacterium | reverse complement strand
TCTTTGGTCACACTGAGGCACACCTCGTCTTCTCCCGGGAAATCCCTGAGAACATCGAAGAGCTGACGCAGTCGTGCCACATCGCCCGCTTCATCGGCGGTCTGATTAATATTGATAATGAGCCGGTGTCTTTTCGCCGCGACTGGCGGCTCTGCCTCAACCCCCTCTTCGATATCGGGCTGATAGGGGTGAACCCTTTCGCAGCCCAGTTGCACCCTCTCCCCCCTCACCCTCACCCTGCCCTCCACCAAGAGGATGTTGCCCTCGGTCCAAAGCTCCCTGGTACTTTTGTAGATCTCAGGCCAGGCGTTGACCTCAATCCTGCCATCGAGGTCCTCAAGTATGGCGCTGACAAAGGGGCGTCGGTCCTTGGTAAACAGTTGGCGCACTGAGGTCACTATGCCAGCAACCGCCACCGCCTGCCCCACCATCTCTGCGTCGATTTGACCACACAGGGCGGTAACATAGGAGGACAGATACCGCGCAGCGCTGCTGAAGGGATGCTCTGAAAGATAGACCCCCAAAAGCTCCTTCTCCCAAGCTAGCCTCTCTTTACGGGGAACATCGAACTCCGCTAGCTCCATGGCAGGCATAGGCACGGGCATCATCTCTCCCCAGAGGTCAAACATGGTTGATTGCCCTGTCTCCCTCAACTGCCGTTCCCGCTGAGCTAGGGACATGATGCGATCGACGCTAGCGAGGAGGGCACCCCGGCTGCCCAAGCAGTCCAAGGCTCCGACCTTGACCAGGCTTTCCAAGGCGCGTCTATTGAGGGCGCGAAGGTCAGCCCGGTGGCAAAAGTCCTCCAAGGAGACAAACTCCCCCTCCCCGCGAGAGGCGATGATGGGTTCCACTGCGCCAAAACCCACGTTTTTTATCGCTGTCAACCCGAAGCGAATGCCCTCCTTGCCATTTGTCTTCTCGATAGCGAAGGTGGCAACGCTCTTGTTGATGTCAGGGAACAAAACGGGAATGTCAAGCCGATGACACTCAGCGACGGCGGAGGCTACTTTCTCCGGCTGCCCCATGTTCATGGTGAGCACCGCGGTCATGTATTCCGCAGGGTAGTTTGCTTTGAGATAGGCGGTCTGATAGGCGATCATAGCATAGCTTACGCTATGGGCCTTGTTGAAGGCATAGCCGGCAAAGGGTTCGATGAGGTCGAAAACCTCCCTCGCCACCTCGGGGGAGAACCCCCTTTGCTTTGCCCCGGCGATGAAGTTCTTCCTTTCCTTCCTCATGGCCTCCGGGATCTTCTTGCCCATTGCCTTGCGGAAGACATCGGCCTGCCCCAGGCTATAGCCAGCGAGGGCCTGAACGATGAGCAGCACCTGGTCCTGGTAGACGATAACCCCGTAGGTTTCCTCCAGGATTTGAGAAAGGGCGGGATGGGGGAATTGTATTGGCTCCAGGCCGTGCTTGGCCTTGATAAAGGTAGGGATATGCTGCATCGGACCGGGACGGTAAAGGGCGATCATGGCCGCTATATCGCTGAAGGAGGAGGGCTTGAGCGCCTTGACAAAGCGGCGCATCCCAGTCCCTTCAAGCTGGAAAACGCCCGTGGTCTCCCCTGAGGAAAGGAGCTCGAAGGTCTTGGGGTCATCAAGGGGGATGTGATTGAGATCGATCTCTATCCCCCTGGTTTGGGCGATGATCTCCCCGGTTTTTCCCAGGATGGTAAGGTTAACCAGCCCCAGGATGTCCATCTTGAGCAGCCCTATTTGGGCGATGGCCTCCATGGAGAACTGGGTCATGGCGATAGCACCTTCATCGCCCCTGGTTGGTCTTTGCAGCGGCACATATTGGGTGAGGGGCTCTCTGGCTATCACCACCCCGGCGGCGTGGGTTGAGGCATGGCGAGCAATACCCTCGACCCGCCTCGCGTTATCCACCAGTCGGCGCACCCCCTCATCATCAAAATAGAGGTTCCTTAACTCATCGCTCTCCTCCAGCGCCCGTTCCAGGGTCATATTTAACATCGGTGGAACAAGCCTGGCCACGCGATCGACATCACTGTAGGGCATTCCCAGGGCCCGGCCGACATCCCTCAACGCTGCCCTTGCACCCAGGGTGCCAAAGGTGATGATCTGGGCTACGCGGTCATGTCCGTACCTTTGAGCAGCGTAAGAGATCACCTCATCGCGGCGGTCATCCTGAAAATCGAGATCAATGTCGGGCATCTCCTCGCGCTCAACATTGAGGAAGCGTTCAAAAACCAGCTCATGCTTTAAGGGGTCGATATTGGTGATCCCCAGGCAGTAGAGGACAAGGCTTGCCGCAGCGCTGCCCCGGACGCCAAAGAGGATTCCTCGTTCTTTGGCGAAGGATATAAGATCCCAAACGACGAGGAAATAATTGGCAAAATTGGTTTTTCGTATTACATCCAGCTCATACTCCAGGCGCCCCACCACCTCAGCGGCAGGTTCAGAGAAGCGGCGCTCAAGCCCCTCACGGCAGAGTTGCTCAAGATAATCGTCGGCGGGTTTGCCCTCCGGGGTCTCCACCTCGGGAAGGAGAAGGCGGCCGAAGTGGAACTCAAGCTGGCACATATCGGCGATGCGCTGGCTGTTTTCGAGTGCCTGAGGGAGATCAGAAAAGAGCTCCGCCATCTCCTCGGGGCTCCTGAGGTAAAAGGAGTCGCTGGGCATCCTCATCCGCTTCTTGTCGTAGATAGTGGAGTTGCTCTGAATGCAAAGTAGGAGCTCGTGGGCTGAGGCGTCCTCCCTCAAAATATAGTGCACATCATTGGTGGCTACGATGGGGATATCCAGCTCCTCGCCTATAGCAATGAGTTCTGAATTTATCTGCTCCAGCTCCGGCAGGGGATGGCGCTGGAACTCGAGAAAGAAATCGCCGAAGACTTCCCGATGCCAGCGGGCAGCCTCCCGCGCCTCCTCACTACGCCCCTCCAAGATGAGACGCGGTATTTCCCCCTGGGTGCAGGCGGAAAGGGCGATGAGCCCATCATGGTGCAAGGCGAGGAGCTCCCGATCCACCCTCGGTTTATAGTAGAAACCCTCGAGATGGGCCTTGGTAGTAAGCTGGATGAGATTATGATAGCCGACCTCGTTTCTGGCAAGCAAAATGAGGTGGTAGGGCTTTTTATTGTTTGCCTCCCTTGAGTGGCGGCTAACGGGGGCAACATAGAACTCACAGCCAAGGATGGGCTTTATCCCTGCCTCCCTGGCTGCCAGGTAGAAATCGATCACCCCGTACATGCTGCCGTGATCGGTGATGGCCAGGCTATCCATCCCCAGCTCCTTCGCCCTGGAGATGAGTTGCGGGATGCGGCACATGCCATCGAGAAGGCTATACTCGGTATGGACATGAAGATGGGCAAACATCAAAAAACGGCCTCACGGTCGGGGTTGCAATATTATACCATAAGCCCCGGTCAAACCATAGGGCGAAATCAAAGACATGCGAAATTTAGCGAAAATTGGAGAAAATCCCCGAAAATGAGAGGAGATGAGAGATATAGCACGAATTAGTTAACATAAGCTGTCCTGCGCTCCTCCTGCTTAACATAAATCGATTTCTCGCAGATTGCAATTCACGGGCCAAAGCCTTATTCTCTCTTGAATGCTCTCCTAAAGAGCTGAGGTGAAAAAGGCAAACCCATCGAAAGATGGGGACGCAAAGCCACAGGTCTAAAGCTCGCTTAGGCAAGCCAAGACGGCTGGGTTGCCGCCGAGATTAGAAGATATTTTCTTTGCTCTCCGGGCAACCCTGCTCGGAGAGTTTTTTTGTGAAGCCAGGGGGTGATATGGCGAGTGGAAATATTCTAGTGGTGGACGCAAGCCAAGACTCCCTCCTGAAAAAGATCGAGACCCTAATCGGGGAAAGCTACAAGATAGTTGGTGTTTCCG
>JADFVG010000164.1 GCA_015222405.1 Chloroflexota bacterium | reverse complement strand
TACTATTATACCCCCTTTTACGAGACGCTTCAAAGGCTAGCTAATGTTGATTGAAAAAGCACCCACTTATAAGCTATAATCCATCTGTTAATTATGGAGGCTTTATGCTCAAGACCTATAGTTGCGGAGAGCTAACCAAGAACAATGTGGGGCAGAAGGTGACCCTTGCCGGCTGGGTGCATCGGAGGAGGGATCACGGGGGGCTGGTATTCATCGATTTGCGGGATCGAGAGGGGCTGGTGCAGGTGGTGTTCAATCCTGATGTGTCCGAGGGGGGGCATAAGGTAGCCACCAAGCTGCGCCATGAATACGTGGTGAAGGTTACAGGTGAAGTGGCGAAGCGCCCCCCGGGAACGGAGAACCCGAAGCTGGCCACGGGCGAGGTGGAGGTTATCGCTGAGGAGGTAGAAATCCTTAACCCCTCCAAGACCCCTCCCTTTGACGTAAGTGAGGATGTAGAGGTCGATGAGAACCTTCGCCTCAAGTATCGCTATCTCGACCTGCGCCGTGGGCGGATGAGGGACAACATAATCCTTCGCCACCGCGTGATAAAGTTTATCCGTGATTTTCTCGATGCCAAGGGCTTCATCGAGATTGAGACCCCGATTCTGATCAAGAGCACCCCTGAAGGGGCACGGGACTATCTGGTGCCGAGCCGACTCCATCCCGGGAGGTTCTATGCCCTGCCCCAGTCTCCGCAGCAGCTAAAGCAGCTCCTCATGGTGGCTGGCTTTGAGAAGTACTTCCAGATAGCAAGGTGCTTCCGTGACGAGGACCTGCGCGCCGACCGCCAGCCAGAATTCACCCAGCTTGACCTCGAGATGAGCTTTATCGATGAGGAGGACATCCTCAGCCTGATGGAGGAGCTTTTCATCGCTCTGGTGGAGAATGTCAAGCCGAGCATGAGGGTGATGACGCCTTTCCCCCGCCTCTCCTATCTTGATGCCATGGAGCGCTACGGCATAGATAAGCCCGACCTCCGCTTTGGTGTCGAGATCAGGGATTTATCGGACATCGCTGCTCAATCCGATTTCGCCGTCTTTCGCACCGCCCTTGAGGATGGAGGCAAGGTGAAAGGGATATGTGCCCCCGGTTGCGCCCATTACTCACGGCGCCAGCTTGAGGAGCTGGCTGAGTTTGTTCAGGCTCGCGGTGCCCAGGGATTGGTTACCTTGCCCCTTGCCCCGGAGAAAGAACAGGCAAAGTCTGTTGCCGCCAGATTCCTGACCCGAGAGCAGACCGGGGAGATGGCAGCCAGGTTTGAGGCTAAGGAAGGCGACCTCCTCCTTATCGTTGCCGGCAAAGCCAGTGTGGTGGAAGGGGCACTCAGTGCCCTGCGCCTGGAAGTGGCCCGTCGCCTCGAACTTGCCGACCCCAACCTCCTCGTCTTCTGCTTCATCCTCGATTATCCCCTCCTGGAGTGGAGCGAGGAGGAAGGAAGATGGGAGCCGATGCATCACCCCTTCACTGCACCGAAGGATGAGGATATCCCCCTGCTGGATACCGCCCCAGAGAGGGTGCATGCCAAGCATTACGACCTGGTGTGTAATGGCTGTGAGCTTTCCAGCGGCAGCATCAGGATCCATAAGCGTGAGCTACAGGAGAAGGTATTCCGCCTATTGGGATATGGGAAGGAAGAGGTGACACAGAGGTTCGGACACCTGCTTGAAGCCTTTGAATACGGTGCCCCACCCCACGGCGGCATCGCCCCTGGAATCGACCGAGTGGTGATGATCCTCGCTGGAGAGGAGACCATCAGGGATGTGATCCCCTTCCCCAAGAACCAGAGCGCCATGGATATGATGTTCGACGCCCCCTCTCCAGTATCGGAGGAGCAGCTCAGGGAGTTGCATCTCAGGCTGAGGCGTGAATGAAGGCTCTCTACAGATGTGGAGGAAGGCCAGGGGGATGGTGAATCGCCGTAGAGGAAAGATGCCGATGAGAAGAACTGCCATTGCCCTTGTGGCGATGGTCTTTGTTTTTGCTTTGGCCGCTCTGGCCCCAGGTTGTCTGCAAACGCCCGGCGGCAGGGAGTTAGACCTATTTGGCACTGAACCCACCACCCTGGACCCCGCCCTCTGTGGTGATGCCGTCTCAGGAAGCTACATCGTGGAGATCTTCAGCGGTCTGGTGACCCTGAATCATGACCTAGAGGTCGTTCCTGATATTGCCGAGAGTTGGGACATCAGCCCCGATGGCAAGACCTATACCTTTCACCTCCGCCACGAGGTCATGTTCCACGATGGCAGAGAGGTAACAGCCAACGATTTCAAGTATTCCTTGGAGCGTGCCGCCGACCCAGAGACCCGGTCCCCCGTGGCTGAGACCTACCTCGGCGACATTGTGGGAGTCAAGGAGAAGCTCAAGGGCGAGGCAGAAGAGATCAGCGGGGTCAGGGTGATTGACGATGAGACCCTGGAGATCACCATCGATGCCCCCAAAGCCTACTTCCTGTCAAAACTAACGCACCCCACCGCTTTTGTTGTCGACCGCAAAAATGTGGAATCCGGAGCCGACTGGACCAAAAATCCCAATGGAACGGGCCCCTTCAAACTCGAAGAGTGGACAGAGGGGCAGGAGATCGTCCTCGAGCGGACTGTGCTCTTCTACCGGGGCATGGCCAAGCTGCATAGGGTGACCTTCCACCTTATCGGCAACCCAATGATGATGTACGAGAATGGCGAGCTTGACATAACCTCAGTAGGCACTGGGAACATCGAAAGGGTTCTTGACCCCACTAACCCATTGCACGATGAGCTGGTTATCGCCCCCCAGCTTCTGGTCTGGTATATCGGATTTAATACCTCAGTCCCCCCCCTCGATGATGTCAAGGTCCGCCAGGCCTTCTGCCATGCTGTGGACAAGGATAAGCTCATCGAGATATTGCTCAAGGAACTCGTTTCACCGGCTGCTGGCATCCTTCCCCCTGGAATGCCGGGGTATAATGAAGGTATGGAAGGGCTGGGCTACGATGTGGAAAGGGCGCAACAGCTCATTGCTGAGTCGAGCTACGGCGATATCTCCCAGTTACCGCCTATCGTCTTTACTGTCACGGGTAGTGGCGGCTATGTTTCTGCTGTTGTCACAGCGATAGCGTGGATGTGGCAGGAAAACCTGGGGGTGGAGGTGGAGATCGAAGGGCTGGAGTGGGGGGACTTTCTTGATGAAATGAGGGAGCATAGGCTTCAGGTCTTTGAAACTGGGTGGCTCGCCGACTACCCTGATCCGCAGAATTTCCTCGACGTCCTGTTCCACAGCCAGAGCGTGGAGAACCATACCGCCTACAGCAATCCCGATGTCGATCGGCTGCTGGAGGCGGCGAGGACGGAAAGCGATTTTGATACCCGGCTCGCCATATACCAGGAGGTGGAAACGATCATCGTCAATGAGGCCCCCTGCCTGCCTCTTTCCTTCAGCCAGGACTATCTTCTGGTCAAGCCCTATGTCGAGGGCTTCTTCGCTGCACCAATGGTCATCCCTTATCTCAAGGATATTTGGGTCAAATAATGGGCAGTCTGCTTGGACAAGGCTCATTTTCGTGCTATAATCTAACGGAGGAAAAGTGAAGGTAACTTCGGAGAAAATTGAAAATAGCCAGGTTGTCCTGAACATTGAAGCCGAGTCTGAGGAGGTCGAGTCCGCCCTAGAAGAGGCATACCGTTATTTGGTGAAGACGACCGATATTCCCGGCTTTAGAAGGGGGAAGGCGCCCCGGGCAATGGTGGAACGCTATGTTGGTAAAGAGGTGCTCCTTGATGAGGCAGTACAGCATCTGGTTTCCCAGCTTTATTCTCGAGCCCTTGAGGAGCAGGAGATCGATGCCATCGCTGAGCCCGAAATTGATATCACTCAAAAAGACCCCCTGATCTTTAAGGTTACCGTCCCTGTCCGTCCCACGGTGGAACTGGGGGATTATCGCCAGATTAGAGTTGACCCCGAGCCAGTGGAGGTCGATGAGGGGGAAGTGGATAAGGTTGTGGAGCAGATTCGCTACCAGCAGGCCCCATGGCAGCCAACGGAGCGCCCAGTCCAGTTGGGCGATCTGGTGACCATAGAAGTAGAGGGAAGCATTGACGATAAGCCTGCTTTGGATAGAAGGGAGCTTCAGTACCAGGTGCTCGAAGGATCGCCCTTTCCCGTTCCCGGATTTTGGGAGCAACTGGAGGGACTGGAGAAGGAGCAGGAGAAGGAGTTCTCCCTTTCTTTTCCTGACGATTATGATCCAGGCCAATTTGCAGGCAAAGAATATCGGTTTAAGGTGCTGGTCAGTGAGATCAAGGAGAAGAACCTGCCTGAGCTCGATGATGAGTTCGCCAAGAGCCTAGGCCAGGGCTTCGAAACCCTGGAATCACTACACCAGCGTGTAGCTTCAGATCTAAAGACTATAGCCGAGGAGAGGGAAAGGAGGCGCCTTGAGGAGAAGGCGATAGAGGCCCTAGTTGAGCTTTCCAAGACAGATTTCCCTCCTGTTTTGGTCGAGGGTGAGATCGATCGCCTCATCAAGGAGAGGGAGAGAAGCCTGGAGGAGCGGATCAAGAACAGGGGCAAAAGCGAGGAGGAGCTGAGAGGGGAGCTTCGCCCTCTAGCGGTAAACAGGATCACGCGCGCCCTCATTTTGGGCAAGGTGGCTGATGAGGAGAAGATCGAGGTGACCGAAGCCGAAGTTGAGGAAGAGGTGGAGGCCATGGCGAAGGGCGCAGGGGAAAAGGGGGAGGAGCTAAGAAGGCTCTTCAACTCTGTGGCCGCTCGCCAGTCCTTGGAGCAGACACTGCTTACTAGAAATACGATCAAACGGCTAGCGGAGATCGCCCAGGGGGGCGAAACTGAACCTACTGCTGAATCTACTAAAGAGTGAAAGGAGGAGGCGATGGAAGGTTTACCTAAGGGCATAATACCGATGGTGATCGAGACTGGTGCCAGGGGGGAGCGTGCCTTCGATATATTCTCCCTGCTCCTCAAGGAGCGGATAGTGTTTCTTGGTAATCCCATCAGCGACCAGGTGGCGAATCTCATCGTGGCCCAGCTCCTCTATCTGGAACGGGAGGACCCAGACAAAGATATTAGCCTTTACGTTCACTGTCCTGGCGGGCTGATCAGCGCTGGGCTGGCAATCTACGACACCATGCAGCTCATCCGTTGCGATGTCTCCACTATCTGCGTCGGCTTGGCCGCCAGTATGGGCACCCTGCTTCTCTGCTCTGGGGCCAAGGGCAAGCGCTACGCCCTTCCCAACTCAACCATCCACATGCACCAGCCTGTGGGCGGTGCTCAGGGGCAGGCGGCAGATATAGAGATCGCTGCCCGCGAGATCATACGTATGCAGCAGAAGCTCCGCGCTATCATCGTCAAGCACACCGGTCAAACTTTAGAGAAGGTCACCCACGACACCGATCGCGACTATTACCTCAGCGCCGAGGATGCGATGGAATACGGCCTGGTGGACGAAATCTTGGGCAAGACGGAGGGTAAAACCTAACGCTTAGTAAAGCAATAGGTGCAAGCAAGGATTGAGAGCAG
>JADFVG010000163.1 GCA_015222405.1 Chloroflexota bacterium | reverse complement strand
TAGTTCAAAAAAGGAGGAGGAATGGAGACAAAGGTTATATTGACGGAAAAGGAGATGCCCACCTCGTGGTACAACATCCAGGCCGATCTTCCCGAGCCACTACCCCCAGTGCTTCACCCCGGCACAGGTCAGCCAGTGGGGCCAGCAGACCTCGCCCCTCTCTTTCCCATGGAGCTAATCAAGCAGGAGGTGAGTCAGGAGCGCTACATCGAGATCCCGGAGGAGGTGCAGGAGATTTACCGTATATGGCGCCCCACCCCGCTGGTGAGGGCCTATCGCCTGGAGAAGGCGCTGGACACCCCGGCAAGGATATACTACAAGTATGAGGGGGTGAGCCCCGCAGGGAGCCACAAGCCAAACACCGCTGTGGCCCAGGCATACTACAACATGAAGGAGGGGGTGAAGCGCATAGCCACCGAGACGGGAGCGGGGCAGTGGGGGAGCGCCCTGTCAATGGGCTGCATGTTCTTCGGCATCGAGTTGAAGGTCTATATGGTCAAGATTAGCTACCAGCAGAAGCCATATCGCCGGGTGATGATGGAGACCTGGGGGGCAAAGTGCGTGCCCAGCCCCAGCCCGGATACCAAGGCGGGGCGAGACGTCCTCGCCCGGGACCCCGATTGCACCGGAAGCCTGGGCATCGCCATCAGCGAGGCGGTGGAGGACGCCGTCAGCCGCGATGATACCAAGTATGCGCTGGGGAGCGTGCTCAACCATGTTCTTCTGCACCAGACCATCGTGGGGCAGGAGGCCAAAAAGCAACTGGAGAAGATCGATGCCTATCCCGACATCATCATAGGCTGCATCGGCGGGGGCTCAAACTTCGCCGGCGTTTACTTGCCCTTTGTAAAGGATAAAATTGAAGGCAAGAAGCCAGACCTTCGAATCATCAATGTCGAGCCTGAGGCCTGCCCTACCGTTACCAAGGGCCCTTATGCCTACGACTTCGGAGATGAAGCTATGCTCACCCCCCTGATCAAGATGTACACCCTGGGCCATTCTTTCGTCCCACCCCCGGTCCATGCCGGCGGGCTGCGCTACCACGGGATGGCACCCATCATCTGCCACCTGCACAAGCTGGGGCTCGTTGAAGCCAGGGCTGAGTACCAGATCCCCATCTTCAAAGCTGCCCTCCAGTTCGCTCGCACCGAGGGGCACATCCCCGCCCCCGAACCCGCACATGCGATCAAGGTGGTCATCGATGAGGCGCTTAAATGCAAGGAGTCAGGGGAGAAAAAGACCATTCTGCTGGCACTCAGCGGGCACGGCCACTTCGACCTGGGCGCCTATGATGAGTTCCTCTCGGGCAAGCTCCAGGACTACGAGTACCCCAAGGAGAAGGTAGAGGAGGCTCTGGCAAAGTTGCCGAAGATGTAAGCCGGGGTCAAGGGGCTACTGAAGCTTCTTCACCCCCAGCACTACCTCATCGCCATCGATGCGGTGGCTCTCGGTATAGGCTTCCTTCTCGGGAACCCCTTCGACGAGGTCCCGAGAAAGGGTCTCTTGCCTGATGTAGGTGGCGAAGCCGGTTATCACTCGCTTTATCGCTTCGCCGCCCTGGTAATAGGTGACGATGTAGTCGGCGATGTCGAAGTCGGCTCGCTTGCGCATTGTCTGCAGGCGGTGCACCAGCTCCCGCGCCTTGCCCTCATCGGCAAGCTCAGGGGTGATCTTGGTGTCGATTGCTACCCCGTAGCTCGCCTCCATCGCCACCGACCAGCCTGGTTTATCCACCACCTCCTCCAACTTGTCAGGAGGAAGAAGATTCACTTCCTTCACGTTGAGCTCTTCCTGAACGTGGGAAGCCAGTCTCTCCAGGCCTTCCCACTCCCCCGATGATCTAGTCAAGACTCTGACCTCAGCTAAAGGCTGGCGCACCTTGATCCCAGCATTGCTCCTTGCCGCCCGACCCAGGCTTGCCACCCTCATCGCCAGGGCGATGTCACTTGCCAGTTGCTCATCTACCTGGGAGAGGTCAGCGACAGGAAATTCTGCCAGGTGCACGCTCTCAGGCTCCTCAGGAGAAAACGAGGGCACCAGGTTCTGGTACATCTCTTCGGCAACGAAGGGGGTAAAGGGAGCAAGAAGCCTGGCCAGGGTGACAAGACAATGGTAGAGGGTGGTATAGGCCGCCAGCTTATCGGCATCGCTCTCGCTCTTCCAGAAACGCCGCCTCGATCTCCTCACATACCAGTTGGAGAGGTTGTCGACGAAGCCCTGAATCCTGCGCCCGGCAGTGGTGGGATCGTAGCCCTCCAAAGCCGTGGTCACCTCATCGATAAGCAGGTTGAGTTCGGAGAGGACCCAGCGGTCAAGCTCCGATTGATAACGAACCTCAGCAACGGAGCGGGGGTCGAATTTGTCAATATTGGCATAGGTGACGAAGAAGGAATAGACATTCCACAGGGTCAAGAGGAACCTTCGCTGCGCCTCACTTACCAGCTCCACGGAGAAGCGGCGCACATTGCCCGCCGGCGATGAGGTGATAAGGTACCACCGCAGGGCATCAGCGCCCTGACTATTGAGGATGAGCCAGGGGTCAACCACGTTCCCCCTGGACTTGCTCATCTTCTCCCCCTGGGCATCGAGGATATGGCCAAGGCAGATGACGTTCCTGAAGCAGGGTTGGTCAAAGAGCAGGGTTGACAGGGCATGAAGGGTATAGAACCAACCCCTGGTCTGATCCACGGCCTCGCAAATATAGTCGGCGGGGAAAAACCTGTCGAAAAGCTCCTCATTTTCGAAGGGATAATGCCACTGGGCAACGGGCATCGCCCCCGAGTCGAACCAGGCATCGAGGACCTCGGGGAGGCGGCGCATTTTTTCGCCCTTGCACTCGCTGCAATCAAAAGTTACCTCATCGATATAAGGCCGATGTAAATCTATTTCGCCCCCTTCAAGCGCCTTCAAAATCATTGATTCAGCCGAAAGTCCTGGCTTGCTTTTCAATTCTTCAAGGCTGCCCACACAATCGT
>JADFVG010000162.1 GCA_015222405.1 Chloroflexota bacterium | reverse complement strand
TGCCTTCTGGCGAGGAATATCAAATAGTAGAGGACAAGGATGACGCCGACAGTGATGGCGGAATCGGCAAGATTGAACACCGGCCAGGCACCGACGTCGATAAAATCGGTAACCTCCCCCAGGAAGGCTCGATCTATGAGGTTGCCAATAGAACCGCCCAAGATGAGCCCCAGAGCTACCTTAGCCAGCATGCTGTTGAACAGGGGGTGATGAGCATAAAGAAGGATGGCGGCAATGCCAGCCAGAGCGGTGACCATGATGAGGAAGCCTTGATTGCCGAAGATGCCAAAGGCGCCCCCGACATTGGTTACATATTTGATCTGGAAAGGCCCCTCATCTGGTATCGATTGCCCCAGTGACATGTTGGCTCTAATCAGGACCTTGCTCACCTGGTCTAAGGCTACTACTGACAAAGCAGTGGCGAAAAAGCCCAGCCCCATAATGAATCTGTTGCTTTGCTCCTCATGTCCTTGCATGGCAAATACCACCGCTGAGATAGGGGCCTAATCCAGCATCATCCGTAGCTGGCGGATAGTGTCTACTGCCTGTCCTCGCCAGTGATTGTTGGCGAAAATGAAGGTTCTTTCCACTTTCTGATCCAGGTCGCGAATCTTTGGCAGCCATTCTGCAAGCTCTCCTGGTGAATAGGAATAATCATATCTCTCGTAAGCATGTTCGTGCTGCCACCACTTCTCTTCGTTGCGCCCATGGAAGCGTACGTAAGCCACCTTGCTCGTTGCTTCGGCAACGGGGGGCAGCAGGCCAGGCAATCGGGGCTCATCAACACAGCAGAAGCCGAGCTCATTTCGCCGCAGCCAGTCAAACACCTCGTGCCTCAGCCACTGAGCATTGCGAAATTCAATAACGACAGGCAAATCCCTCAGCCTTTCCCTGACAATCTCCAGGTAATCGCGATTTTTAACATTGAACCTAAAGCTATAGGGGAACTGAGCCAGTACGCAGCCCATCATGCCCCTATCTATCAGTGGCGTGAGCACCTCGCGAAAGGCGGTAAACACGTCTTCATTTTCCCTCTGTTCATGAGTCATCCTCTGGTTGGCCTTGATGCTGAAGAGGAAGCCTTCCCCTGTCTTGTTTGCCATCGATACCAGGGTTGCCGGCTTGGGCACGGTATAAAAGGTGGCATTGATTTCGCAGCAGTTGAATTCGCGAGCGTAATAACGGAGCCATTCCCCTTTGGGCATCCCTAAAGGGTAGAAAGGCCCCACCCAGTCATTGTAGCTAAAGCCGGCAGTACCGAGATAGAGCACGACTTCAGTCTACCACATCCGCCTTGGGCTGCACAGCACCATAGGTACTATTTTGAAACGGATGCCATTTTCGATTGGGGTTCGATGATCACCTTAATGGAATCCTGAGCTTTGGCGACGAGCTGGAAGCCGAGGCCCGTCTCGGCTAGGGGTAGCCGGTGGGTGATCATCTCGCGCACACGCACACTGCGAGCGCGGATCAGTTCCAGCGCTGCTGCATAGTCCGCGGGGCTGCCAGCATAGGATGTGGTAAGGGTTATGTCGTTGCGAAAGAAAAGGTCGTTGATCGAGATGGGAATGGTAACGCCCGGGCTTGTCGGGGCAAAGAAGAGAACAGTGCCGCCACGCTCCACTGACTCTAGCGCCTGGGTGATGGCTGGCATGGCCCCGGTGCATACTATCACCAGGTCGGCGAGCCAGCCGTCGTTTTCTTGGCGCAGGCGGGCGGGCACGCCCTCTTCAGCGTGGATCGCGGCATCGGCCCCAAATCGTCGTGCCGCCTCCAGCCGGCGGTCAACGATGTCGGTGGCCATCACGCGACTGGCCCCCACTGCGCGAGCCAGTTGCACATGGAGCAGCCCGGCGATGCCGCTGCCGATAACCAGCACGCTCTGGCCTGATTGCATACGAGCCATCCTTTGCCCGCGCAGGACGCAGGCCAGAGGCTCGGTAAAGGTCGCCTCCTCGAAAGATACCTCGTCGGGCAGCAGAAATACCCCATGGTCCACGTTGATGGCCGGCAACCGGATGTACTCGGCGAAGCCACCGGGTTCAAAATTCGTCTGACGCAGGGTGTCGCACACGGTGTGATGGCCGCTGAGGCAGTAATGACACGTGTTGCACGGGACATGATGGGCTGCGGAGACACGATCGCCCTCTTTATAACGCTCGACTCCATCTCCCACAGCCACAACCTCGCCGGCGATCTCATGGCCCAGCACCAGAGGTGCCTTGTCGATGCGATACCATTCCATGACATCGCTGCCGCAGATGCCGCTGGCATGCACTTTCACCAGCAGTTCGCCGGGGCCGATCTTGGGCGTGGGCATCTCCTCCAGCCGCACATCATTGTTGTTGTAATACATTGCAACCCGCATGGTGTTTCCTTGAGCAGGTAGTTTATTTGAAATACTCTACAGCGTAATTATAAGATCGCCGTCGCTCTTCTCGACCGCATGGCATGTCAGCGGCTCTTTGGCCCAACCACTGAGTCTGTTACCCTCATAGTCAAAGGTCGAATGGCCGACACTGCAGCAGCGCAATACAGATTCTCCAGATACAGGGTCAAGCTTGCGACCAGAGTGCGTACAGCGGTTAGCAAAGGCGAGATGTTGATCATCTTCGGTTCTCATGATGAGAATGGGCATAGAGAGTCCCTGTCCTGTAAGATAGACGGCTCCTCTCTTTTGCAAGGGTTCAGGCATCTGACTGAGCTTCACTCTCACCTTGTCCCCTTCAAGGCTCCATAAGTCACCGCTCAACGGCTTGGTCTGGCAAATCCCCAGTAAAGCCTTGATAAAACCGAACATGGCCTTTCTCCTTTCTAAGCTTCTTCAATTATAGTACATTGCTACCCGCATAGTGGTTTCCTCTTGCGCAAACCCGGTGTTATTTGGAGTTTTGCAGATATGGGCTAACAGTGTTCATGCTGTGTTGGGCCATATATCTCCGTGCCTGTGTTCAACAGGTGATCTATCTTATCGAAGTTCTCCTCAGTGGAATCCACCTTGGATAACGTGAAGTGACTTCTCTGGCTGGCGTCTTTGACTGAACCACCAAGCGCGTATATCTGCCCGTCACAACAGAGCCACCGATCATGAATATCGCTGTGAACCACAAGCCTATAATTATCGGGGCCTCGCTCAGCAGCATACAGTCTGGAGACATCTAAGAACTCTGAGAACTCTTTTGCCTCGCGCTTTGAAGGAGGCCACGTGAGCAAGGTCACATGCACGTTGATAGGGACATCTCGCAAATACCTATGGAAGAGACTGGAGTCTAGGTATCTGTCTACCCATATTAGCCTCTCAGTCACGGTCTGACACAAATCCTTAACGACGCAATAGGTGGAGAATGGGGAATGGGCTTCTAGGATAACTGCATCTACCGAGACTGGGATTGCCAGTATTCCGTTTCTGATTGCAGCATACTGTTCTTTCAGCAGGGCTGAGAGTGCTACTGGGTTGTCAAGATGCTCCCTCACGCCATCCCTTAAAGCGTGAAATGCCACATGAAGCTTGCGCCATTCTCTCTGATAATCGTGGCCAGGTTCGCGTTGAGTGAATGAACGTACTTCACTTTCAGGTTTCGGCGCATCGGCAAAGAACTTCCCACCTGCTCGGGCCCGTGAGTGAGCATCATGTCTCTCTGGATGATCCGCAATCTCCTGTAAAGGACTTAGCAGTAGGCCCAGCTTGAAAATTAAGTCAGCTTGTTGTTCTTTAAGATTCATTGCCTTGGAATCTCATATACAAGTTATATAGACTAACTCGTAGTTCGCTCCGTTTGCCTGTTACTGTTGCTTCCCGCTCTTCACGCTATCGTATAGCTCTTGGGCCGCTTTGGGGGTGGCATTTTCGTGGATGATGGCGCGTAGCGCCTTGATCATCGCCACCGGGAAGTCGTTCTGCCAGACGTTCCGCCCCAGATTCACGCCGATGGCACCTTTCTGAATGCCATCATAAACAAACTCGAACACCTCAAGCTCGGTGTCCACCTGGGGACCTCCGGCCATAACAATCGGCACAGGACAACCCTTCACCACCTTTTCAAACTCTTCACAATAGTAGGTCTTTACTACCCGTGCCCCCAATTCAGCGGCAATGCGACAGCACAGAGCAAGATAGCGGGCGTCCCTCTTCTCAAGCTCTTTGCCCACAGCGGTAACTGCCATCACCGGAATGCCATACTTTTCGCCTTCATCAACCAGCTTTGACAGATTCAATAGCGACTCATGCTCATAGTCGCTGCCGACAAAGATGGAAAGCCCCATTGCCGCCACGTTAAGGCGGATAGCCTCTTCGATAGAGGTGGTGATTCCCTCATTGGCCAGGTCTTTGCCGATGATGCTGGTGCCGCCGGATACCCTGAGGATAATTGGTTTAGCGCTGTCGGGCTCCACTGACGAGCGCAACACCCCCCTGGTGATGAAGATTGCATCAGCATAAGGAAGAAGTGGCTCGAGGGTCTTGCGCGGCTCCTCCAATCTCCTCGTCGGCCCCTGAAAATAGCCATGATCGACCGGCAAAAACAGACAATGGCCGTCCGATTGGATTAGCTGTGCCATACGGTTTGCCATCCCCCATTCCATGGTAGTAACCCTCCCTTCTATGCTTCAAGCGGGCGAGCCCTCCTCACTCAAGAGCTCAGCCACCATTTCTGCCGTCTTGCCCACAACCTGGGCGCATTTCTCAATGCGCTCTTGGCTGTTTAGGAACTCCATCACCGCCTTTTCATCCGTCCAGTCAATCCCCGAGATTTCATAGCAACTAGTGGTGCCAAACTGTTGCTCAAACTTGCGAACCAACTTTTGAGCAAGTTCAAGCCCCTTCACCAGACTGCCGAGCCCCTCCTGTATCTGAGCACGACCGTGCTTCATGCCTAAAACCATCACTCCAGCCAGCAAAGCCCCGCAGGTCTTACTTGCGCCTACTCCAGAACATAGAGCGCTGGCAGCCTTGAATGTCAGTTCATGTTCCAGGCCTAGGAGCTCCTGCAATGGCAGCAAAACAGACTGACTGCAGCCGTGGAACTGCAATTCATACCTGTAGGCCCTTTCCCGAGCCTCCTTCTTGAAAGCCTCTTTGGACTTAACAATCTCGCTCTCTGACATCTCAGCATCCTCCGTTCAGACGTCGCTTTTCTTTTGACCTTTTAGCCTCTTCAGGACGGCATTGACGTAGAATTGCATCATGCCCTTGCCATGCTTGGGCATCCTGGCCTTTTTTGCCGTAACTTTTTTCTCCCTGCGCTGCCACCGCCACACCTGATGCTACCTCCCGCTTCAGCTTTGACCACCTCATTATACTCTTTTGCCCCTTCCAGTAGAAGTATAAGCTGGCTGCTTTCCGTTATATGGCTCCCACAGTATAATGTGACGGTGAAACAAGGCACTTATACTCTGCTGCTTGTTCTGGAAAAAGAGGCCTCTATTGCCGTAGGAAGGCTGGGCACATTCACCTTTCCCGCAGGCCATTACATATACGTGGGCAGTGCCCAAGGAGGCCTCGATACAAGGGTGAAGCGCCATTTGAAGAGCGAAAAAAGGCTTCGCTGGCATATCGATTATCTGCTGGAATCTGCCCGCGTAGTGGAGGTCTGGCATGCCCTGGGGGATGAATCGCAGGAATGCCTCTGGTGCCAGGTTGCCCAAGGGATGCCTCAGAGCGAGATCCCAGTTCCAGGCTTTGGCTCCTCCGATTGCCGCTGTCCCTCTCACCTGGTCTACTTCCCTTCTCGCCCTTCTTTCCAGCTTTTTCGGCGCAGGCTGAAAGACAAAGGGGAAGGAGTGAAAAGAGCTCTGCCTGCCGAATTTCTCAGCGCAGCATCTTGACGAAAAACGAGGAGACCACTTCCCCAACCTCATGCTCATGTCCCCACCAGAAGTGATCCGCCCCGGCAATAACCTCGCGCTCCTTTGGCTTGGGGAGGCTTTCAAAAAAGGCTTCGAAGGTTTGTGAAGGTGTGAAGTTATCCTCGCTGCCAGAGATGAGGAGCTTTGGCTTGGAGCATTCCTTGAGCCCATAGAAAGGGGAGAGTGCAAGCGGGGGAGAGATGGCAGCTACGGCTTGAATTTGCTCTGAAAGTGCGCCGAGGAAAGAGGGGATTGCGCCGAAGGAGTATCCACACAGTCCTATTCTCTCCAGGTCAACCTCTTCTCGGGAGGCGACAAAGGAAATCGCCGCTTTGACGTCCTCCCGCTCAGCAATGCCCCCGCCGAAAGAGCCCTCGCTTCCGCCTGCGCCCCTGAAGTTGAAGCGGAGGGCGGCGATCCCCTTTTCACAGAGAGCGTAGCAGACTGCAACCACAACGTTGCTGTCCATGTCGCCGCCATACAGGGGATGGGGATGGCAAACGACGACACAGGCAAAAGGAGCAGAGCCGCTGGGGAGGTGCAATACACCTTCAAGGGTGAGTTGGCCGCAGGGGAAGGTTACTTGGATGAGCTTCATTCCTCGGCCTTTTTCCTCTCCCGCCAGGCCTTAAGCCGCCTCTCGATCTCCTTTTCAAGCCCCTGGTCGCTGGGGGAGTAGTAGCGCTTCCCCTGAAGGGAGTCGGGGAGGTTCTGCTGCTCTACGAAGTGCCCTGGGAAGTCGTGGGCGTACTTATATCCCTTGCCATATCCCAGCTCCCTCATCAGGCCGGTTACCGGATTTCTCAGGTGAAGGGGCACGGGGTCAGTGCGAGTCCTCTCCACGTCCTGCTGCACCTTGGAGTATGCCTTATACAGCGAGTTGCTCTTGGGCGCCGTAGCCAGATAGACCACCACCTGAGCCAGGGCCAGATTTCCCTCGGGCATGCCGATAAAGTGCACCGCCTGCTGCGCCGCCATAGCTACCACAAGAGCCTGGGGATCGGCCATGCCCACATCCTCGGAGGCGAACCTCACCAGACGTCGCGCCACATAAAGGGGGTCCTCCCCCGCCTCAAGCATCCGCCCCAGCCAGTAGAGGGCGGCATCTGGGTCCGAGCCCCTGAGCGACTTGTGCAGCGCCGAGATGATATCGTAGTGCTGCTCTCCCGCCTTATCATAGAGCAGGGCGCGATGCTGAAGGGCATCCTCAATGGTGGAGAGGCCGATTTTCCTCTTTCCTTTCTTATCGGGCTCGGTGGCGAAAGTCGCCATCTCAAGGGCGTTGAGGGCAACACGGGCATCACCATTTGACATAACGATAAGATGCCCCAGGGCATCATCGTCAAGCTTCACCCCCATCTTGCCCAGGCCCTGCTCCTCATCTGCTATCGCTCGCTCGACAATGACCTTAACCTCGTCGTTGGTGAGGGTGTTCAGGGTGAAGACACGGCAGCGGGAGAGCAGGGGCGAAATAACCTCAAATGAAGGGTTCTCTGTGGTGGCGCCGATAAGGGTTACAGTGCCATCTTCGACATAGGGGAGAATAACATCCTGCTGCGCCTTGTTGAAGCGGTGGATCTCATCGATGAACAGGATGGTCCTCTGCCCCTGCATGCCGCGGCGCTCCCTGGCCTCGTTGATGATGCGCCTGAGGTCGGCGACCCCTGCGGTGACGGCGCTTATGGGGCTGAAGTGCGATTTGGTGGTGTTGGCGATGATTCGGGCCAGGGTTGTCTTCCCGCTTCCCGGCGGACCCCAGAAGATCATGGAGATGAGCTGGTCGGACTCGATGGTCTTTCGGAGCACATGCCCCTCGCCCACCAGGTGCTCCTGCCCCATGAACTCAGCAAAGCCCTGGGGCCGCATCCTCGCCGCCAGCGGCGCCTCCTTTTCGAGCTGCTGCCGCCTGTGATGTTCAAACATTGCCACTGTCTTGACCTCTAGGTTCCTCCATCCTTTTCCTTAGCTGTTGGATGCTTTGCTTTGTCTGCTCCACTTCTATTCTGGCGCCGATCTGTTCAAATAACTTCAGCGCCTGCTCAAGATACTCCAGCGCCTTGTCCGGTTCGCCTTTTTCTGAGCAGATGAGTCCGATATTATGCAGGTCAGAGGCCTCACCTTGACGCCGTCCTATCTCCCTTCCAATCTTAAGCGACTGCTGATGGTAGTCCAGTGCCTTATCCAGCTCCCCCCTGTCCTTATATATAATCCCAATGTTGCCCAATTGGACGGCCTGTCCCTCACGATCTCCTATTTCCTTTTGGATTTTGAGAGCTTTGTGCAGGTAATCGAGAGCCTTATCCAGCTCCCCCTTGTGCCGATATATTATACCGATGTTGCCCAGGGCTTTGGCTTCTCCCCCTTTTCGTCCTATTTCCCTCTCTATCTTGAGGGTTTGCTGGAAGTAATCGAGCGCCTTATCCAGCTCCCCCGTCGTGCCGTATAAAGCCCCGATATTGCCCAAGTCAGAAGCCTCCCCCTCTTTCCTTCCTATTTCCCTCTCAATCTTAAGTGACTGCTGGTGGTACTCGAGTGCCTTATCCAGCTCCCCCCTTGTCTGGTAAATGAGCCCGATGTTGCCCAGAGTAGAGGCCTCCCCCTGCAGGTTTTCTATCTCTCCTTCGATCTCGAGCACCTGTTGGAGGTAATCTAGCGCCTTATCCAGCTCCCCCCTGTCCTTATATATAATCCCAATGTTGCCCAGGGCAGAGGCCTCCCCCTCTTTCCGTCCTATCTCCCTGTTCATGTTCAAGGCCTGCTGGAAGTAATCGAGAGCGGTATCGAGCTCCCCCCTTGTCTGGTATATGAGCCCGATATTGCCCAGGGCTGCTGCCAGCCCTTCTTTTTCCCCTGCCTCTTTTGCCGCTGTCTCTGCCTGCCTGTAGTGTCCCGCTGCTTCCTCAAGCTCGCTCAGGCTCAAAAAGCAGTTGCCTATAAGGATATGGAGCGCTGCCCTCTGGCTGGCGGTGGTCTCGGCCTGGAAACATGCCTGGTATTGTTGGATAGCCTCTCGGTATTTGTATTCCTTTTCAAGCTTGCGCGCTTCAAGGAAAGGGTCTCTTATCTTGGGAGCAGCCTCGGGCAGGCCATCAACATAGTCTATGGTTAGCGTGATCTGAGCGCGCGTGGTGCCTGGTGGAGGCGGTGGCACAGTTAGACTGATGCCTTGAGGATCTGTCGCTGGAGTTGGCGGTGGTCGCCGCCCCCTCAATGCGCGCCGACCGTAGTAGATGGTGGCGCCTAGTCCTAAAACACCTGCTATAGGCCCAAATATTGTCCAATCCATCAGCGCTACTTATACCTCCGCACCTCAAACCTGTAAAGCTTCACCGGCTCATCGGGGCGCTCAAAATAGCTTGTCCACTCCTTCATAGATATGCTTGGAGCGCCTCGCCACCTTGCCTACGATCACCAGTTGGTCTCTGTCGAAAACAGCGTAGACAACTCGCCAGTTGCCAACCCGTATTCGATAGTGAGGGCCTCTTAATTTCTTAACCCCTCGTGGCCTTGGGTTTTGTGCCAGCGTCCAGATAGCCTTGTCCAACCGTCTAAAGTCTTTCAGAGGGAGCTTATCTAACTCCTTCTTTGCCTTTGGCGTCATCGTAATCTTATACATTGCCTAGACGCTGTCGACGATACTCAGCATAGTCAGTCGCTGAGCTGGGATCGGCACGGTATTTGGCTAGCTCCTCCTCCATGTCCCTGATATCTTCCAAATCTTCCTGATAAGCTTGGTCGATGGCTTGTCGAATCAGCTCGGCGACGGAGGTCCTGGCTTCAAAGGCAAGCCTTTTGAGCCCCTCATGGGTCTCTTCCGGCAGGTAAATCATTGTCTTCTTCATTGCCTGCTCCTATTTTTGTATACTATAACATATATATGTCACTATGTCAATCACCGATACCTCTTCACCTCAAACCTGTAGAGCTTCACCGGCTCGTCGGACATTATCCCCGCCTTGGAGCGGCAGATCTCTATCTGGTGCTCCACGCTGTCCACCCCCTCAAGGTCAGGCAGCAGCAGCCCCTTTCTCCCGCCACACTCCACAATGACCCCATACCTCTTGTGGTCGAGGTCTGCCGTGCTCTCCACCGGCTCGGGACTGGTGAGGACATCAACGCTATATTCCAGCTCGGCAAGCTCGGCGGGGATCACCGGAGGGAAGCGGGGGTCTCGGGTGGCAGAGCTTATGGCGTTGGATATTATCTCCTCGGCAACATTGGCCTGTGTCGGCTCGAAGGTGCCGATGCAGCCGCGGAGAATGCCCCTCTTCTTCAGCGAGACAAAGACCCCGGCACGCTCCATCATCTCCGGTGTGAGCCCTTCGGGCCTGGGGAGTGTCCCGTCTCGCACATAGCTCTCCACCGTCTCTTTTGCCAGGCTAGCTAAAGGGTGCATCTCCTTAGGTCTCACTTCCCCCTCCTTTTCACCTCTTTATTATAATCCCGGCATAGCCCACTACTGCGGCATAATCACCTGTGATGTCACCGCTTGTCTGGTATTTAACCAATTGTGCCTCTTTTGCCCCCAATTCCTTAGCCGATGAGATAAGACTGACTGTGGGCCCATATCCGCACATTGATATGTTTAATTCTTCCACTCGCTTTAAGAGTTCGTCTTCATTCAACTCCAGTATCGCTTCTATGGCCTTAGCATCCTTCTTCGAGGCCAATTCTTGAGGCTCGTAGTGGGTCATATCGCTACTTGCTATGATTACCGCCTCCTTGTTCCAGCCCTTTATCGCTTCGGCTATCCCCCTCCCGATCTCCTTATAGGTGGCACCAGAGGAATGAGAGAGCATGATAGGCACTATCTTAACGTCTCTTTTGAAATATTGAAGAAAGGGCACCTGAACCTCAATAGAGTGTTCGAATAGATGAGCCACATAATCTTCCTCTAAGTCATGGCATGTTGCAAGAATCTGTTTGCCCAATTCGGAGTCTATCTCTACCTCACCGAGAGGCGTTTTCCATGTCCCCTCGGTCATGATGCTGAAAGGTTTGCCACTGCCGGTATGGTTGGGACCAAGAATGATAAAGGTATCTTTAAACTCGATC
>JADFVG010000161.1 GCA_015222405.1 Chloroflexota bacterium | reverse complement strand
TAGCGTTTTGTTGCTCCCAAATTATATAGTATGTCTTGGACACCGCAGAAAGACTATTGACTATTTCTCAAATAGGAATGTAATAAAATCCCCATGAGATGGGCACTATAAGAAATAGTGCTTTAAGACGATCATTAACTGGGTGGTTAAGTGTATACGTCAGAAGATTCTCTCAGTTCTCACCATGCTCGGTCCAGCACATAAAGACGCATAATAGCTTGTCCCAAGTCTATCGAGGGTTAAAGTAAACATAGAAGAGTGAACAAGGGAGGTACTGCAATGAAAAGTAGAATGATCTTCCTGCCAGTTTTACTCTCCATCGCTCTGATCTTTACCCTGATTCTTCCTGCTTAGGTAGCAGGAGCGTCAGCAACCATGCCTCCACTACATAACCGTTGTATTAGTCATCTGGCGGTATATAGTCCCTGCGCTGCTTTGGCAATGGCCCTTGTGACTGTGTTAATTGGAGCGATGCTTAGTGGTGGAGGGTTGACAGTGTATACGGGTGATGATACAACATAAGCTAAAATTCTGGGAAGACTGAATCATCATAGTTCGGCAAAGCTTAGAGAATGGTATTTAAATCAAAGGTGAGAGAGAATGAATAACAGAATAAGGCGAATAATCCATAGTTTGCCGGCGATAGTTGTGGTAGTTACCGTAGCGTCGTTTCTAGTAATCAATAACAGCGCGGCCGCAGTAGAGCCATATCCTCCTTCCGAAACAACCCCTGTGGGCAATATCACTTCCTACAACCCTGCCAGAAGCGGTTATCCCCATCCTCTGGAGTCCGATGATGGATGGGGTGGGGGTGCGAAACCTTGGGACATTGTTGACGGAAGGCGAACATACCCAGATGAGTGGGCGAGGGGCTTAGCTTTTACTGGTGGAAGTCCTGAGTATATTGAGGAATGTGGCTGGAGGCAGGTAACCATAAACTTTGCAGTGCCCACAACATTCAACAAGGTAGTCGTATGGCATCACGGCAAAGAGCATGTACCGAATACCTACAAAATTCAATATTGGGACGGCAGTGAGTGGGTGGACGCGTTTTCAACCACCAACGGACATGCCTATCTGAAGTATCCAGCGGACCCTCCTATCAACTGGTGGGAGAGTTGGTCCACGCCTACGGAGAACACATTCGCAACGGTAACGTCTGCTAAGGTCAAGTTTTTGTTCAATAACTGCGACATCGAGCATGGCTGGATCTACAACTTTGAAGTCTACTATGAGGTTGATTATAGCCTTTATAGGCTTGCTGTTTCCAGTACTGGTGGAGGTTCAGTAACCACCCCTGGCGAGGGGACTTTCAGCTATGCTCCCGAGACAGTGGTCGACCTAGTGGCCGAAGCCGAGGAAGGCTACCGGTTTGCTAACTGGACTGGCGATGTCGACACCATCGCCGATGTCGAGGCTGCTCTAACCACTATCACTATGAAGGATTCCTGTTCTATTACCGCTAATTTCGAACTAGAAGAAGGTCTGTGTAGCCTCACAATCTCCAGTACTGGTGGAGGTTCAGTAACCACCCCTGGCGAGGGGACTTTTGCCCGTGACGAGGGAACAGTAGTCGACTTGGTGGCTGAACCCGAGGTAGGCTACCTCTTTGTCAACTGGACTGGTGATGTGAACACCATAGGCGATATCAACGCCGCCGCGACCAATATAACCATGGACGACAATTATTCCATTACCGCCAACTTCGAGTATGAGCCGCAAGAGGTTCAATTGGGTGTTAAATCTGGTGACTGGATAAAGATTGATTATACGATTACCGGTTGGCCTGCTGGAGAGCCCTATCCAGAATGGTTGAAGTTGGAATTTCTAAGCTTTGAAGGCACAACTGCTAATGTGCAAGTTACAATGCACATATCTGACGGAACCGAACAAAGCGACACCGTGCCTGCGGACCTTGGTGAAGGCGGCAGTGAAGTTTTTGGGCTTTCCGGATTTGTTATTTCCGCCAACCTGACAACAGGAGACTCCATTTACATAACCGGGTATGGCGACATAACAATAGAAGGCGAAACCGCCAGAACTTACGCGGGAGCACGCAGAACAGTGGTCTATGCAAGCGTCTCCCAATATGGGGTCCAGCTTACTTACTACTGGGATAAACTGACCGGGGTAATGGTGGAGACATCCACGACCTGGGAGGACATGACTATTACGGCTAAGGCTACAGAGACAAACATGTGGGAAGCTACAACTGGCGGGACGCTGTGGTGGCCCTGGATAATAGTAGCGGTGGTGGCGGTGGGCGTGGTGCTTTTCTTCATAAGTAGAAGAGACACAAGTCCAGTGGATACCTCGGGGTGAAATTGCACAATAACTTGTTTTGTTATCTTTGACACAACAAAAGGACAGAAAGTTATATTTCAGAATGAACCTATATTCCCATGATATTGGGCGGACAGGCTTTTTTTCATTGGAAATGAGCCGAATTAGCTCGCATGGCGAACGCCAACTTACCGGCAGGTGAATAGGCTGCTCAGGTAGAGTCGCACGGGATAAGGGGCAGCATCAAGAGTGAGACCGAGAGGACTAACCTCACGAGCAAGCTGCCAATTTATTCTACTTCTATAATCTTGACTCTGAGCTTCTGTTTGTTCAATCCCGTAATCTCCACCAGTTTGTCCCTGGATAAAGGTAAATGCAGCTTTCCTTGACGAATATCACTAACTAGGCTGTCAATCAAGAGCGAGAATGCCTCCTCACTGAAAAGGAGATAGCCATCGTCTTGCAGTTTGTTCATAATCTCGGGCTCCGATCGATTTGATTCACGGGCTAGCTGAGATATAGAGACAACCCTCGCATCGTCAGGCAGCCCCTTGGAGCCAATAAATACCATAACCAGCCCGAAAGGTTGCTGACTATCGGTGGGCCCACGGAGAAGATAATCCGCAATAGCTGATAGCCGCTTGCCCTTTGAGACCATTGCTGTCATAATCAATCCGACTGGGAATAGTACAAGGTTTGCCTGGCTGTGACCACGGCTGGCTGAAGCCTCAATCTCTCTCAACCGCTGCGATCGCTCCACAATAGCACGATACACTGCTCCCAGGCTTGACGCTTCACCCTCCCGCTTCAGCCGGGTTTCCTCTCCGGCGAATAGTGCATTCAGAGCGAGACCGTTTTCGGTCAGATTCTTCGTCTTAGACTGCAGACCTTCCAAGTGGCTATGAAATGGCTTTAGGTTTTCCATTGTTCCAACTCGCTAATCAGTGTCTGAACGGTAAGCGGTAGAAGTGTGAAGGACAGAGAGTCCTGACGCTTCAGCCAGATGTCAAGGCCTCGCACGACCGGTAAGGCCATGGTCTTGACCCGGTTGCCTGTGATACCTTCCTCACCTCTTATCAAAGCTGGCAAATCGCTGAGCCATGCGTTAACCTGCAGGATTCCTTCGTATCGTCCCACATCTTTGCCCACCTCCATGGCTTCATCCCTGAGCCGCCGTACCTCTGCCAGAGCCTCGTCATTGCCGCGCCGCAGTTCCTCCCCCAGTTTATCGATGGTATCCTGAGCGAGGGGGATGATTTTGGCGATTTCCCGGCTCACCTTTTCCCTGGTTTCCCTGATACTGACCTCTAGATTTATTTTCTCCTGTTTAAAGCTGTCAACAATCACTCTAGTAGTCTCTATCTCCTTTTTGGTCCTCATGAGAGCTTGCTCCGTCTTATCCAACTCCTGCTGTCGGCTCTGGATTAGCGTTTCAAGTGCCAGCACTCTGTCGAGGGTCTCTAATTCGTGTAGTAATCGGTTCTTGAGCTTGGGTGGCTCGATAGCGTGACGCTGCGCAATCACTTGTAGCTTCTCGTTGAACTCCGCCAATTCCTTGAGGGAGAAGCCGATATCGTTAAGCGTTTGTATCGCGCCCTTCAGAGCGGAGAGAGTTGTTTCCGCTTTCTGAGCCTTCGGCTCCATATCAGCAATCCGGCGTGATAGAGTCTCTTCGCGCTTTTCCAGGTCCTTGACCCGGGGAGTCAACAGTTCATGTTTTTGTTCCAGAATGGCTACTGAGCTGGCAAGTTCCTCTCGCTGTCTGGTTAGTTCGGTAATCTGCTTCTTGCAGTCCTCCAATTTCTCTGACATAGGTTCTAAGTCGGCGGCTTTTCTCTCCAGTTCGCGAACTTTGTTGTCGAGAGCCTCAAGGCTCAGGCCGCTCCTTTGCTGGACTTGCTGGATGCTGTAGACTAGCCCCACAAACTCCTTAGCATCATCTTGGTTTCGCACCGACTTGAGAATCATCGGCCAGCGGTCGATGTCGGCCGGGTCGAGCCCACACTCACTGATCCGGTTGAGAAGGATGAGCCCCGTAGCGCATTGCCCTGGACTCAGTCTTGACCGTTTCAGGTCGAGGGATAGTTCACGAAGTAGTTCAATGTGCTCACCGACATCAGCCGCCTCGGGGACCATGCCTGCCTTCAGCTCATTAACAACATTGGCGACTGTCCCTTTGCTGACACCGCCTCTGGTTGCAATCTCATCGTAGGATAGGCCTGATAGATAAAGTTTGACAACGGTGAGTTTTTTCCTGGCTGTTACCTTTTCCATTCTTAGTCTCCTTTTATAGGTGATTTTTGCACTGACAAATCCTGGATATTTGAACTTGATCTGAACGATGCGACCAACACTTGAACAGAGTCCTGAACATTACTTGAACAAAAACTGAACAAGAGCGCCCACCTCTGATTTTCTCTGTATTTCATTAGTCAGAAACTATTCCTGGCTTTGCGTCCGGTCGACCGAACGTTAGCCGTAAAGAGCACGATGGGGGTTTGCCCAAGCAGTCTCAGGGGCAGTTCTGCCAGCGTCCGTCAGACGGAAATATCGGCGCGGCGGATCAGGCGCGTAATGATCTTGAAAGCTCGACGGCTCTTCGTGTCCGGTAGGTTGAACCCAGCCTAGCCGTCGAATTGTCGAGAAGTAGACAACGAACGAATGAAATCGGCACCCTCGAGATTTGTAAGGCATTCGCAACAAATACCGCTCGGTCAGTTTCTCAATATTAGCGGGCTCTATGGAACGCTTTTCTCGCCGGGCCCGCTTTTCTTCCACTCTCGTTGCCTGGTCCACTGCCGTAGCTTGCATCAACGCTCTCTTATAGAAATAAAAAACATCGGCTTGAGGGGCTCCAACTTCCGGGTTAATTGACGGCGATCCGTTCGGGCTGCGCCCCAGAAGAAACTCACGAATAAACCATCCGCAGCCAAAAGGACGGAGAAAGCCGCCCCTGGCTGGTCTCAGCAGCTCAGCCACTTTGTTTCACCTCGAAGATAGAAGATGTGCCGATCAATCTTTCTTGCTCCACAGTTTCTGATACCATTCCTGATGTTCTGTGCCGGATATCTTCCTGTACTTGGCCGTGGTATTAAAGCTCTGGTGCCCTAAATGCTCCTGGAGTAGTCGAAGCCCGTCTCCGGTGTCATTCAGTTTTATCGCATGGACTGCGAAAGCATCGCGCAGGCGGTGTGGGCTGACGTTATGAACTATGCCGGTCTCACGGTTAATCAGCCTTGCCAGTCCAGCTCTTTCACCGCAGTCCCTCACAACCTGCCAAGCGCGGTGGCGATTAATGCCAAAAATCAGCCTCTTTCCATCTCGAACAACCGGACCACCGCGCCGGACGTATTCCTTAAGCAGCGTTAAGGTATCGCTGTCAATTGGCAATACCCTCTGCCGGCGGTGCAGTTGCTCTTCGCTCTTACTCGTCTCTATCCTGCCGCCGCATTTAGAGCAAAAGACATTAGTCGCCCCAAGTCTCGCTCCGCACATATGGCAGGAAAGCCTGACGCGACACTTGAGATGCTGAATGACTACTGTGCCTTGGTTGAAGTCTATGTCTTGGACTTTTAAAGCTAGAGCTTCGGACACGCGACATCCCAGGTGAAATAGGAGGCGGATTAGTAATCTGTCACGAAGATTGCTGGCACGTTTCTCTAGGCTTTCTACTTCGCTGGGCTCTAAGTAGGCCTTGGTTCTTGCAGTTCGGTTTGGATAGGACGGAGAATAGTCATGTGGTGTCATAGCTCTGCTCCTCCGATGCAAGTGGAAGAATCACTAGGAATCTTGAAACAGGTATACCCGTCGAAGCTTGCTTCGTAGTATGACCTCAACGAATTTTCAGGGGATGCGACTACTTTGTGGGAAAGGCTCTGGGCCATGGCTCACTCCTCCCGCCTTGGGGAGCGTGAGTTATGGCAAACTCAAAGAAGGTTTCAACCTTTTGGTGTGGAAAAGTTATGATT
>JADFVG010000160.1 GCA_015222405.1 Chloroflexota bacterium | reverse complement strand
GGCAGCACCATGATTCCCTCATGGCGCTCGGAGATGCCGAGCTCCCTTTCCGAGCAGATCATCCCCTCAGAGGCGATGCCCCTGATCTTGACCTTCTTCAGCTTAAAGCGTTGACCGGTCTCAGGATCGAGAAGCTGTGCTCCAAGGCGGGCGAAGGGCACCTTCTGGCCCAGCTTTAGATTTGGTGCCCCGCAGACGGTACTGAGGCGCTCGGTGCCCAAATCCACGGTGGCAAGCTGGAGGTGGTCGGCATGAGGATGAGGCTCAATGGCCACTACCTCTCCGACCACGATGTTCTCCCAGCCCCCGACGCTTTCCAGACTAGCGACCTCAGTGCCGGACATGGTCAGCTTTTGGCCCAATTCTGCCACAGGCAGGGTGATGTCCACATATTCTCGAAGCCAATTAAGCGATGCCTTCATACGATTCTCTCTAACTCAGCATCTTCCCCATGAAATCTTAGCTCCATGCCCTTGACCCAATTAATGTTCACATAGTCGTGCTTCCAGCAACGAATTCTCTCAGGGCACTCAGACGCTGGGCATTGGGGTAAGTCATAAAGCTTTGCTGCCCCTCCGCCCAATAATCTGCTAAGCTTTACCGTCATCCCAGGCTTCAGGTCTTTAACCTTTATCTTCATGGAAACGCCCAAAAACCATTAGTTCGAAAAAACTCAGAATTGCCTCAGAAACCGCAGGTCGTTGGAGTAAAAAAGGCGGATGTCATCTATGCCATACCTGAGCATGGCGATGCGCTCTACCCCCATGCCGAAGGCGAAGCCGGTGTAGGTATCGGGGTCATAGTCAACACCCCTCAAGACACCGGGGTGCACCATCCCGGCACCCATTATCTCGATCCAGCCTGTATTGCTACAGAGGCGGCAGCCGGAGCCGCCACAGATGAAGCAGTCAATTGCCATTTCGGCGCCGGGCTCGACAAAAGGGAAATAGTCGCAGCGAAATCTCACCCTCCGCTCGGCACCGAAGAGGCGGCGGGCAAACTCATAAAGCGTCCCCTTGAGATCGGCTAAGGTGATGTTCTCATCGACAGCGAGCCCCTCTATTTGGTACAGCATGGTTTCATGGGTGGCGTCCGTTGCCTCATAGCGATAGATCTTCCCTGGCACCACCACTCTGACCGGGGGCCTGGTCTTCTCCATGATCCTGATCTGCATCGGAGAGGTGTGGGTGCGAAGGAGCATTGGCCTCTCGCCCCTCTCGTTCTCGAAATCGATCCAGAAGGTGGAAAACATATCGCGGGCGGGGTGATCACGGGGGATGTTTAGCGCCTCAAAGTTGTAATAGTCCCACTCCACCTCAGGCCCCTCCACCACCTGAAACCCCATGGAGGCGAAGATGTCGCAAATCTCCTGCAGTATCTGAGTGACGGGATGAAGGCGACCCAGGGGGATGGGACGACCGGGGAGGGTGACATCGAGGCCCCCTCGCTCCAGGGCGAGGGCAAGTTCCGTTTCCTTGAGCTCTTCGCTCTTCTGGGCTAAGGCTGCTTCCAGCATGTCTTTTGTCTCATTGGCGGAAGCGCCCACCCTTTTTCTCTCTCCCACTGGTAGTGCCGACAGCCCCCGGAGGACCTGGGTTAGAGCGCTCTTCTTGCCCAGGTAGCGAACTCGCCAATCCTCAAGTGCTTTGATGTCGGAAATGCCGCTCAGCTCATCGATAGCCTTAGATTTGATTTCGTCCAGTTTCTTAAGCATCGCCGCTATTATAGGCCAGAGGTAGAAAGGGGTCAAGGAAAGGTAATAGAGGTAGGCTAAGCTTCAGATTTCTCCCTGGCTATGCTTACCAGCCTAGAGAAGGCGGTGGGGTCTCTTACCGCCATATCGGCCAGCATCTTGCGGTCCACTTCAACTCCAGCCTTTTTCAGGCCATCCATGAACTTGCTATAGGAAAGCCCCTCCTGCCTTGCGGCGGCATTGATGCG
>JADFVG010000159.1 GCA_015222405.1 Chloroflexota bacterium | reverse complement strand
TTGCTTTTGCAGCAGTTGCTTCAAGCCATCGGTGAGCTGAATCTCCCCCCTCTTGTCCGGAGCGGTGGTTTCCAGTGCGGCGAAAATCTCGGGGGTGAGAATATATCTGCCCAGTATTGCCAGATCAGAAGGCGCCTCCTCGGGCTCAGGCTTCTCGACCACATCCGATAGCTGATGTACCCGTGCCTCTATTTGCCTGGACCTGATAATGCCGTATCTTCTGATATCCTCCCTTGCCACACGGCGGACTGCGACCACACTCCCGTTATAACGCTGGTATACATCGAGCATCTGCTTGATCAGGGGCACCTCGGCATCGAACACTTCATCGGGAAGGAAGACAGCAAACGGCTCATCCCCAATAAGCCCTTTAGTAGCGAGGACGGCATGCCCCAGGCCAAGCTGCTCTTTTTGCCTGATGTAGCATATGTTGGCAAGCTCTGTAATCCGCCGCACCTCCTCTAGTAGCCTCTTTTCCCCCTTTTGCTCTAATATGTATTCCAGCTCAAAGTTGCGGTCGAAATGGTCTTCTATGGCTCCTTTCCCCAATGATGTTACCACGATGATCTGATCCAGGTCACAAGAAATAGCTTCCTCGACAACATATTGGATCATAGGCTTATCCACCAGAGGGAGCATCTCCTTAGGTAGCGCCTTGGTTGCTGGCAGGAACCTCGTTCCCCAACCAGCCGCTGGGATCACCGCCTTGCGAATCTTCATCTCAAACCCCAAGCCAGCATATTTTACCGTAATAGGGCAGCACAGGCAAGAGGGCAAGGCTCAGCCAGACTTGACAGGGGACGCCGCAGTGGGCTAGTATCTCAGTGGGTCGTGCTAGGCGGGGAGCTAGCGGTGCCCTGTATCCGCAATCCGCTATAGCGGGGCTGAATTCCTGCTCGAGGTCTGCTGCCTCTGGGACTGCTTGTGTTAAGTGGTGTTGAAGACTGGGTCCTGTGCAGCAGAACACTGTGAACCCCGTCAGGTCCGGAAGGAAGCAGCGGTAAATAGTAGCTTCTGGGTGCCGCAGGGTTGCCTGGTTGGAGCTGGCTGACAGGGGCAAGCCAGAAAGCGGGATCGACAGCAGGTGCACGACCCGTTTCTTTGTAGAGAGCTTCAGCCGATGGTACGAGGTAGTAGTTTTCTCCTCAGCCAGACCAAGAAACAACTTCACAGCCTCGAGCTTCATACCAGGAAGGGTCTGGGGCAGCACTTCCTTGTCGATGACAGTGTGCTTAAACGCATTGTCTCGGCGGCGGAGCTCGCCTCTACGGATACCGTGGTTGAGGTTGGGCCTGGCCTTGGCATATTGACCAAGGCGCTGGCACAGAGAGCAGGCTGGGTTATTGCCGTTGAGCTTGACCCCAAGCTGGCCTCAGCCTTGGAGCAGTCTCTCGCTTCTCTAGCTAATGTCACTATTGTTAACGCCGATATACTAGAGAGCGACCCTGAAGCGCTGATAAAAAAAGCAAGGGATAATGTTGAAGCCGGATACAAGGTTGTGGCCAACCTCCCCTATTATATCGCCTCTGCAGTGGTGCGCCACTTTCTTGAGGCAGAGTTCAAGCCCCGGCTGATGGTGGTTATGGTGCAAAAGGAAGTGGCTCAAGCCATTGTGGCCCAACCGGGCGACATGAGCCTGTTAAGCGTAAGTGTGCAGTTATACGGCAAGCCCTCAATTGTGGACTATGTGCCTCCACGAAGTTTCTACCCCCCACCCAAGGTCAGTTCCGCCATTGTCCGCATCGAGGTTTATGACCGCCCTGCGGTGGAGGAGGATGTGGTTCGCTTCTTTGACGTGGTTCGTGGCGGGTTCACGGCCCCGCGCAAGCAGCTACACAATTCCCTGGCTCAGGGGCTTAAGATATTACCTGCCGAGGCTGCTGACCTGCTGGAGAAAGCAGGGATAAGCCAAAAGCGCCGTGCTGAGACACTAAGCCTTGAGGAATGGGCCCGGGTTTGCCGCGTGTTTAGTGCCACAGCTCTAAAGGAGCAATGCTAACCCTCTTCGCTTACGCTAAGATCAACCTGACCCTTGAGGTTCTGGGCAGGCGAGCCGATGGCTACCATGAGCTCATGACCGTCTTCCAGACAATCGATCTCAAAGATACCCTTTCCTTTGTTGCGCAACGGGGGATAAGTCTTGAGTGCGACTACCCGGGGCTGAATTCGCCCCACAACCTGGCACTGAAGGCGGCAGGTGTGCTTCAGGAAGCGACGGGTTGCAGCAAGGGGGCACGGATATCCATCAAGAAAGGCATTCCGCTGGCTGCCGGTCTGGGTGGTGGTGCCAGCGATACCGCCGCCACACTGCAAGCCCTTAATGAGCTTTGGCAGCTAAGCTTATCCCGGGAGCAATTGCTTCAGTTAGCAGCAAAGGTGAGCTCCGATGCTGCCTTTTTCCTCTATGGCGGCACAGCCTTGGGAGAAGGACGGGGCGAAAGAATAACCCCCTTACCCCCCTTTCCCCCATCCTGGGTCGTTCTGCTGAAGCCACCTATCAATGTTCCCGATAACAAAACGGAGAGGCTTTATGCCAGCCTAAACCCATCCCACTTCGCATCAGGGCAATTCAGCAAAAGCATGGTCGAGCTTCTCCATCGCAGAGGTGAGGTCCCATCCTCCTCCCTTTTCAATACCTTCGAGCAGGTTGCCTTCGCCGCCTTTCCTGGACTGGAGGAGTATTGGCAACGCTTTTTGGACCTGGGTGCCGATAATGTTCATCTCGCAGGCTCAGGCCCTACGCTGTTCACCTTGACCAGGGATAGGTCTCACGGGGAGGAGCTATATCGCTCTCTGAGTAGAAAGGGGCTGGAAGTTTACCTTGTTCAGACTGTGGCCGAACTCTGAAACGGTTTCAAAGCTGAATGCCACTCTAGCCACCTTGTTTCGTAACACATGGCTCATGATGGGACGGGGCAAGGTTACCAGGTGGCTTATATTGGTTTCCACGCTCGTCCTCGTTGTCGTGCCCATCGTGGTTGTCGTTAAAGGCTTCGATATCGAGCGCATCGCTGCCTATGGTTATGCCGGCGTTTTCCTCGCCAGCTTCCTTGCCAGCACCACCATCATTTTCCCTGCTCCGGGGATAGCGGTGGTGGTCGTCGCTGCTGCCTTATTACACCCAGCTTGGGTTGCCCTTATCGCCGCTGTTGGTGGCACATTAGGAGAATTTACCGGATACCTCGCTGGGTACGGGGGAAGAATAGCCATCGGGGAGAAGTATGGGGAGAGGTACGAGAGGGCGGAAAGATGGATGAAGCGCCATGGCAGTCTCACCCTGGCCACTTTTGCCTTTATGCCCTTCTTGGTTTTTGACTTCGCCGGCATCGCCGCCGGAGCGCTGAGATTTCCCTTTTGGAAATTCCAACTCGCTTGTTTTGCCGGACGTCTGCCCCGGTCTTTCTATGAGTGCTATCTCGGATGGTTGATATTGCCTCACTTCTTGCCTTAGAATCCAGGCTCGCAAAACTAGAGGAGGATACCATGGAAATGAAGCCCCCCTTTTTGGTCTCATACAGTATCACCACTAAGTGTAATCTGACTTGCAAGCACTGCTATAGCCAAGCAACGGAGGAGGCAGCCCGCGATGAGCTTTCCACCGAGGAAGCCCTCAAGCTTGTCAATGACCTGGCACGCTGGGGCATTGGTCTTTTGGTTCTCGATGGCGGTGAACCACTCTGTAGAGACGATTTCCTGGAAATCGTCTCCTGCGCCTCAAGCAAGGGGATAATGACTGGAGTGGGGAGCAATGGCACGCTCATCGATAGAGGAATGGCACAAAAGATGCTGGAGGCAGGTGTGCAGTCAGTGTCAATCTCAATTGATGGAGTTGATGCTGAGACCCATGACCCCTTCCGCGGTAAAAGCGGGGCCTTTGACCAGGCGATGGCGGGGGCCTCAGCTTGCAAGGCGGTGGGCTTACCCTTTCAATTCAACATGGTCATTAGAAAGGGGACCGTTTCCCAGGTTCCAGAGATGCTTCGGTTGGCGGTAGAGAGCGGTGCCAATGCTGCTGAACTCTTTGACCTGGTAGAGGCGGGCAGAGCCAAGGAGCAGTGCCTGGGCGAGGTGCTGGAGCCAGAGGAAAGAAAAGCCATTATGGAATGGTTGGCTCAAGCCCAGGTAGATTGCCCCATCCTGATCCGGGTACCTGCCTGTCCCATGTATCCTCTAATCCTCAAGCAGAGACAGGTTCGACCTAAACACATTCCTATGGAGGCGCTGCGGCGAATTCCATACTACAATAGAGGGTGTGCTGCGGGGATGCCTTCCGGTTACCTGGTGGTGCGGGCAAACGGTGAGGTGAATCCTTGTATGCTGCTTCAAATCGAGATCGGCAATGTGAGAGACAAAAGCATTATCGAAATATGGCAGGAGTCAGAAATCCTGGCTCGACTTCGCTCCAGGGAACTGCTGCAGGGGAAATGTGGCGAGTGTGAATATAAGCTGGAGTGTGCTGGTTGTCGCGGCCGAGCCTACGAGCGGAGCGGCGATATGCTTGCCCCGGACACAGGTTGCTGGCTGTGAAATAGCCCCGCTTGTTACCAGGGCGCAGAGCCCTGCCCCATATCTATAGACGATTGGCCCAGCTCAGGATGCTCAGAGAGGCAAATATTGCATGCAAACCCTATGGCGCAGCGCACATCGTCGCTAAAGACGCGGCCGCAGTTTCTCACCTGGGCGTCGATTGACCACGCCATGTGAAATTTCCTGCCGCATAGGGAGCAGTGAGAGACATTTTTCTCATCCAAGGGCTCCCCGCAAACGCCGCATAGCTCCTCCAATTTTCTCCTCCTTCAAATCTCCCTCCCCCCAATCCACTGGCGAACCAAGGCCTCCTCTTCCTCCCTGGTGCTCACCCTGTTGTCCAGCTTGGCCTCAAGAAGCGCCCCCAGCATCCTTCCCAGGCGAGGACCAGGTGTCACTCCCATTTCCTTCAGGTCTTCGCCATCGAGAGACAATTTGACATAACGCAAATCGGTGAGGTAAAGCTCAAGGCGGCTACAGATGGCTGGCAGGTCGCTGGCCAGGGCGCAAGCAGTAATCGCCTGAGGGGAATACCGCCTCAGCAAGCGGTAGATGCCGCTTCGAGAGAGGTCGGGAACAGCCAGGGCAGGGAGTTCTGCCTTAAGCCACATCATCTGGCGTAATATTCGCGCCCGCCCACCGACTATATTGAGGCGGGCGATAAAACGCTCAAGTTCCTCTTCGGTGAGATGATAGAGGAGCAGGGATAGATAGAGAGATGATGATGGCAGGATAGCAAGCTGGCGAACATGGTGAAATCTCTCCGCCAGCCACCCATTTCCTTTAAGAGAGGGGTGAAGCTCCTGAAGCACACCCAGCTCTTCAGCGCGATGCAGGATGCGCTCCGGCTTTTCCTCCTCCAAGATAAGCTCAACCTCATGCCTAATCCTGTCCCCGCTGATGGTATTTAGCATGGATTTATGCTGGCGCAGCAACTTTTCCGTCTTCTCCTCCAGCTTAAAGCCAAGCCTCTGCTCGTAACGCAGGGCGCGCAGGATTCGCGTTGCGTCATCGATGAAGCTCCCGGGATGCAATATGCGGATCAGTTTTTGCTCCAGGTCGCTTCTGCCTTCGTGGGGGTCGAATAGCTGGCCAAAGGAAGCGGGGATAAGATTGACGGCCATGGTGTTTATAGAAAAATCCCTGCGAGCAAGGTCGTCCCCGATGGTGCCTGGCTTTACCTCAGGGAGCGCCCCAGCTCTGGGGTAGGTCTCCGAACGCGCCGTGACTAAGTCGATGCTAAAGTCACCGCGACTGAACTTCGCCGTGCCAAAACGGGGATGAGTGAGCACCTTCTCCCCACTAGCCTTAGCAAGCTGGCGTGCCAGGCGAGGGGCATCCCCCTCCACCACCAGGTCAAAGTCAAGATTGGGGCGACCCAAAAGCAGATCGCGCACCACCCCACCAACAAGGAAAAGGCTCTGCCTCCGAGCCTGAGCTACCTCTCCCGCCAATCGGAGAAAGGCGAGAAAATCCCGGGGCAAATCCCGTTCCATCCTTGAGGCCAGGTTCTCCATCAAGTAGATTATAGCATGCTCACCTTGACAAATCGAGGTTGGGCAATATATGCTCCTTTGATAGGGTTAGAACTGAAGGGAGCTTTCAACGTGGCTGATCTTGACACTTTGCAGCAGGTACTCGGCGTCACCTTCAGAGACCTGTCTCTGCTTACGCATGCACTGGTTCATCGCTCCTACCTCAATGAGAACCCCGACTTTCCTCTCACCTCCAATGAGCGCCTGGAGTTCCTCGGTGATTCCTTACTGGGCTTTGTTATTGCTGAAAAGCTGTATCAAGAGTTCCCCGACCTATCTGAGGGCGAAATGACCAAGCTCCGCGCCGCCCTGGTGCGTCAGTCGACTCTGGCTCATATGGCAAAATCCCTGAGGCTCGGCGATTACCTTTATCTGGGGCGAGGGGAGGAAGCCACCAGTGGACGCACCAAGCCTTCCACACTGGCCCGAGCCTTTGAAGCAGTGGTGGGGGCGGTGTTGATGGATCAGGGCTCCGATGGCGCTAAACAATTCGTTTTAAACCTTTTCCAGGATGAGATTCATAGCGCTATCGAGGAAAAGCTAGCCGGCGACTACAAATCGAGGCTTCAAGAACTCGTCCAGGCTAGGCACCGGGTGCCACCATTCTATAGAACGATTAAAGAGGAGGGGCCGGACCACGCCAAGGAGTTCACTGTAGAGGTAATCGTCACTGGTTCTATAATCGGCGTGGGGCGAGGCAGGAGCAAGCGGATGGCAGAAATGGAGGCAGCAAGGATGGCGCTGGAGGGCTTTTCACCGGATAGTCAGTAGCCCTAGCCTCAGTTTGTCCTAGAAGGGCTGTTGTGCTAGAATGAAGTGTTAATGATCTTTAGCCCAGTTCAGAGGCAAATGAACGAAAAAGGGGGAATCTTGGTTGGCGAACTGAAGGTATTCACCGGAAATGCTCACCCTGCTTTAGCCCAGGGAGTGTGCGATTACTTGGGCATTCCTTTGTCCCAGGCGGAGGTCTTCGAATTTTCTAATGAGAATATCTTTGTCCGTATCCTAGAGAATGTGCGCCAGCGGGATGTCTTCGCCATTCAGCCGATCTGCTCCCCAGTGAATAAGAGCCTGATGGAGCTTTTGATAATGCTTGATGCGCTGAGGAGGGCCTCGGCGGAGCGGATCACTGCCGTTGTCCCCTACTACGGCTATGGACGCACCGATAAGAAGGATCAGCCACGAGTACCGATAACGGCGAGACTCGTCGCTGACCTGATAACCGTAGCTGGGGCTAACCGTCTGCTCACTGTTGACCTTCATGCGGCACAGATTCAGGGCTTCTTCACCATCCCCGTTGATGAACTAACCGCTTTCTATGTCTTGAGCAGCTATTTTGAAGATAAGGCCCTGGAGAATCTGGCAGTAGTGGCCACAGACATCGGCATTTCCAAGCGGGCACGCGACCTTGCGGAAAGGCTTAAGGCACCCCTCGCCATTATTGAGAAGAGGCGGGTGGGAAATATCGATAAGGCAGAGACCCTTAACATTATAGGTGAGGTGGAGGGGATGCACGCCCTCCTTGTTGATGATGAGATCGATACCGCAGGCTCGCTTGTGGCCGCAGCGGCTGCTCTGGAGGAGAGGGGGGCAAAAGAGGTCTATTCCTGCTGCACCCATCCCGTCTTTTCCGGCCCCGCCATCCAGAGAATCGCCGCCTCCCCGGTCAAAGAGGTAGTGGTCACCGATACCATCCCCATCCCCGAGAGCAAGAAGAGCGAAAAGATCACCGTCCTCTCTATAGCATCGCTCCTGGGCGAGGCCATCCACCGCATCCATGCCGGGCTTTCTGTAGGAGCCATGTTTGAGTAATGAGGTATAACCATGTTCAAGTGGCTTGGCAGCCTTATGGATTCCAACGAGAAGGAGCTGAAGCGCTTCCAGCCCCTGGTTGAGCGCATCAATGCCCTTGAGCCTGAGTTTGAGGCCCTCTCCGACGAGCAGCTCCGCCACAAGACAGATGAGTTCAAGGCTAGGCTGGAGAAAGGGGAGTCGCTGGATAATCTTCTTCCTGAGGCCTTTGCCGCAGTCAGGGAGGCAGCAAAGCGAACCCTGGGCCAGCGCCACTTTGATGTCCAACTCATAGGGGGCATCGTCCTCCATCAGGGTAAGATCGCCGAGATGAAGACCGGCGAGGGAAAGACCCTGGTCGCCACTCTCCCCATTTACCTCAATGCCCTCAGTGGCAAGGGGACTCACGTGGTCACGGTGAACGATTACCTGGCAAAGCGAGACTGTAACTGGATGGGCCCCATCTATCATCTCCTGGGGCTTAGCGTGGCCAGCATCCAGCATGAGGTCTCCTTTCTCTTTGACCCGGAACATGACTCCGACGATCCCACCTGGAGGCATCTAAAGACCATCGACCGTCGCCAAGCCTATGAGGCCGATGTCATCTACGGCACCAATAACGAGTTTGGCTTCGACTACCTCAGGGATAACATGGCCTTGGACCTCTCCCGCTGTGTCCAGCGCCCGCTGCACTATGCCATCGTTGACGAGGTGGACTACATCCTCATCGATGAGGCACGCACTCCTCTGATCATCAGCGGGCCGGCGGTGGAGGCGGCACAAAAATACCACACCTTCGCCAAATTGATCTCCCATCTTCGCCCGAGTGAGGACTATGAAATGGAGGAGAGGACGAGGGCAGTGACCACCACCGATAACGGCATCTCCAAGATGGAGAATATGCTGAGGAAGGAGGGGCTGCTCAAGGCGCCCAGTCTTTATGACCCCTCCAACTACATGCTCACCCACTATCTAGAAAGCGCCCTCAGGGCGCACGTCCTCTTCAGGAGGGACCGCGATTATGTGGTCAAAGATGGGCAGGTGATTATCGTTGATGAGTTCACCGGGCGGATGATGCCCGGTCGCAGATACTCCGAGGGGCTACACCAAGCCATCGAAGCCAAAGAGGGGGTTCAGGTTCAGCGGGAGAACGTGACCCTGGCCACCATCACCTTTCAGAACTATTTCCGCCTCTACGAGAAGCTCGCTGGGATGACGGGTACCGCGGTCACCGAGGCCGAGGAGCTTCACAAGATATATAAACTCGAGGTATTGGAGACCCCCACCAACAAGCCCATGATTCGCACCGACTACCCCGATCAGGTTTACCAGAATGAAGAGGCGAAGTTTCGCAACGTGGCTGGGGAGATCGAGAGGCTGCACGCCGAGGGCCGCCCGGTGCTCATTGGCACCGTCTCTATCGAGAATTCGGAGCACCTGAGCGAGCTGCTGACAAAGAAGGGCATTCCTCACGAGGTGCTGAACGCCAAGCACCATGAGAAAGAGGCAGCCATTATTGCCAAGGCAGGCGAGCCCGGGGCGGTAACGGTGGCCACCAACATGGCCGGGCGTGGCGTGGATATCATGCTCGGCGAGGGGATCGCTGAGAAGGGCGGCCTCCATGTCATCGGCACTGAGCGCCACGAGGCGAGGCGCATCGATAACCAGCTCCGAGGGCGTTCAGGACGCCAGGGCGACCCCGGAAGCTCCCGCTTCTATGTCTCGCTGGAGGACGATGTTGCGCGCCGCTTTGGTGGCGAAAGGCTCAAGGGTTTCATGGAGTGGGCCCACCTCGATGAGGATGCCCCTATCGAGCACTCCTGGGTCAATAAGGCTATCGAGGGCGCCCAGACAAAGATCGAGGCCTACCATTTCGACATCCGCAAGCACCTCGTTGATTACGACGATGTGATGAACAAGCACCGCGAGGTCATCTACAACGAGCGGGGGAAGGTCCTCAGCGGTGCTGATATCAAGGCCAATATCCAGTCCATGGTCGCTGAAGAAATCAAGCGCCTTGTCTCGTCCCATCTCGCCAGCGACTACCCTGAGGACTGGGACCTTGAAGGCTTGACAAGCGAAGTCGGCGCCATCCTGTCCCTGCCACCCAGCCTGAGTGTGAGCGCCCTCTCCGAGTTGGGGCGTGATGAGATCGAGGAGAAGCTGCTGGAGCATGCCAGTTCCCTATATGAGCAGAGGGAGCAGGAACTGGGGGCGGAGAACATGAGAATGCTGGAGAGGCTGGTGATGCTACGCACCATCGACCGCCTGTGGGTGGACCACCTCACCGCCATGGAGAACATGCGCCAGGGCATCGGGCTGCACGCTGTCGGGCACCGCGACCCACTGGTAGTGTACAAGCAAGAGGGGCATGCCGGGTTTCAGAGCCTCCTTTCCAACATCGAGCACGATGTGGTGCACACCATCTATAAGGTAACCATCGCCAAAGAAGGCGTCCCTGCGTCCCCCATGGCGGAGGCAGCGAGGCGAAGGGAGGCAGTGCCCGCAGGCAAGAAGGTGGGACGCAACGACCCCTGCCCCTGTGGCAGCGGCAAAAAATACAAGAAATGCTGCGGGCGGTGAAAGGAGGAAAGCATGACTAAAGAAGAACGTCGAATTCCAACTCCGGAGGAAAAGCGGCAACTAAGGAAGCAATGGCCTGTTTGCTATATTTGTGAAACGAGTTTCGATGGATACGACGATTCGGAAATACAATATGACCACATATATGCATATGCCAAAGGCTATCCACAAGAACTGTCGAACTTTGCCCCTATGCATGCATCACCTCACCCTGGGAAATTAAATTGTCATAAAGACAAGGGAACAAAGGCACCTATCGAGTACAAGGAAGAGTTTAGGATAAAGAAACTGCTTACAAAGGTACAGGGGCTGGGTGATCTTTGTCCCAAGGCGCGACCGGTACATTTTGAATACGATGTGCATCTCATGGAAGGGACTTTAGACGGAGAAAAGGTAAGGTTGTATAAGCAGGAAATTGAGGGCAAGCCTATATATTACTTCTTCCACGACATACCATCAATGTGGATAGAAAGTGATGACGAAATCCAGCTTAGACCCCTTGACACAAGGATCACCGGTTTAATACTCCATTTGAAGCATAACCTTCAGCTACTCCCAAGCCTTGCTAGGCTGGAAACCGCTAGCGGAAAGATAAAAGTATTTGACGGGCAACACAAAGCTGTAGCACAACTAATAGGGAACAAAGCTGAAAGGTTGCCTTTCATCGTTTTCATTGATCCGGACGTAAGCCATCTGAGAAATACAGTGCTCGAAGCGCACACTAAATTTGTGCAACAGCGATATCAGCCTAGCCATGTGGATAAAAAGCTTTACGACGTTTACAGGGCCAGGATAGAAGACTTTCAAGGTGGCAATGAAAGTAAACCCTTTACGGAGCGCGACATACTTTTCCCCGATAGTAAGGATAGACAGAGACAATTTCTTGAAGCCACCATAATAGAAGGCCTAAAGGAAAAAACCGAGATGGCTAATGAGCTACTTGCGCGAACGGTTAGGGAACAACGCTCAAAGCAGCCTTTTCTTTACTCCAGCCTCAAGCGCTTTGTCAGGAGATTTGCTCGCTTGGAACCAGTCGATGTCCCCACAGGTCATCCGGATAACCATCGTGAAGGTGAACTAGAAAACCTAGCCTTCATTCTGGAAGAAATTAGAAAAGAGACCATCCACGGCAGATGGAATCCCAAAGATCCGGAGTCTGAAGGTCACAAATTGGCCCGCACTTATTACTATGACCACACGGTTCGCATTTGGTTGGAGGTATTAGATGAATCAATACCCTTTGCCCTTTCAATGCTTGCTGGAAAGAAGCTGGAGGGCCCAGTTTGCTATCGTTCCAAATTTTCCTTTGAGCAAGAAGCAAGGATTCGCTCAATCATAGAAAGACTTTTCAAGCACGGTCTTTGGCTTAATCCTGAAAACAGACCCGTCTTATCTTCATCGTTTGACTTAGATATAAGGAATCTCTTTGCAAAGCACGGCTTAGATTACGTACATTGCAGCAAAGTCTGAGAGAGCATCCTTTCCTAGCTTGGTAGTAAGAATGAAAAACAGCGCCATCGCCAAGGTGTTTCAGGATATCGCTGACCTCCTTGAGCTGAAGGGGGAAATCCCGTTTAAGATCAGGGCCTATCAGAAGGCGGCCCGCGCCATTGAGCATTCCCCCACTGAAATCGAGCAGATGGTCAAGGATGGGAGCGAACTCAGGAACATCCCCGGCGTGGGCGAGGCCATCGCCAAGAAGATCACCGAGCTGGTGACTAGGGGTCACCTCCACTACTACGATGAGCTTAGAGCCGAGTTCCCTGAGGGCATCAGCACCCTGCTCGATATTCCCGGCGTCGGCCCCAAGATCGCCATCCGCCTGTGCATTGAGCTGGGGACAAACAGCATTGAGGACCTGGAGAAAGCAATCCTCGAGGGCAGGGTCGCTTCACTACCGCGCCTGGGCGATAAGGTGGCGGAGAATATCCTGCGCCAGATTCAGGCGATGCGCATGAAAGGGCGGCGCATCCCCATCGGCCAGGCCCTCCCCGTGGTGGAGGAGATCATTGCCAAGCTTCAGGGCTATGACGGGCTGCGCAATCTCATCCCCGCGGGAAGCCTGCGCCGCTTCCGCGAGACAGTAGGGGACATCGACCTCATGGGCACCGCCGACGACCCGGAGAGGGTTCTCGATGTCTTTGCCGGGTTGCCTCAGGTAAAGGAGGTCTTGGCCAAGGGCAGCACCAAGGCCAGCGTGCTCATCTCCGGCGACCTTCAGATTGACCTCAGGCTGGTGGACCACGACTCCTTCGGCTCCCTGCTTCAGTATTTCACCGGATCCAAGCAGCACAACATCATCCTCAGGGAGAGGGGGCATCGGCAGAAGCTGAAGCTCAGCGAATACGGGATCGCAGATTTGGACACCGGGGTGCTGGAGAAGTTCGCCACCGAGGAGGCTTTCTACCAGAGGCTGGGACTGCAGTTCATCCCCCCGGAGCTCAGGCAGGGGCAGTGGGAGGTAGATAGGGCGGAGCACAACGCTATCCCCAGGCTTATCGAGCTTTCAGACCTCAAGGGCGACCT
>JADFVG010000158.1 GCA_015222405.1 Chloroflexota bacterium | reverse complement strand
GGGCTGTACCTTACCGGTGATACCGTGCGCACTCGAGGCTGCGGCATTGACGCTGCGGTTCGCAGCAGCATCTGGTGCTTCAATAAGATCACGGGTGCGAACGTTCCCAGCTTCCTCCCGACCTAAAATATGGAAGCTAGGTCTCTGGTTGAGTCCCGATTCTCCTGCGATAAGGCGTCTGGGTTGAACACCAAGGCTATGGTATCATTAATTCGTGAATCACCTGCGTGTTGACCTCAACCTTTTCGCCATCTACATCCAGTTTGACCTCGCAATCAGATAGAAAGCGAAAATATCCATGCCCCTTCTCTGCCTGTGGGCCCCCGCTCTCTATTAGCTTACTTAGCCTGTGAATCACTTCCCCCGCGATCCTACGGTCGTCCATCTTGAGAACCAACTTCCGAGGGTACTTAGCTCCTGTCATCTCATCCACTACGAGGTCGCTTGGCTCGGCATCGATGTGACTCGACCACTTGAGCAGCTCCTCTCCCTTGATCACTATCAGACTACAAATTCTTCGAGAGCCGAGGCTTTCTGCTGTCTGCCCCACTGAGTATAGGAGCGTGTGGTTGGGAAGAAAGAGCCTTCCCCAATACCAATGATCATAGAGTTCCTTAATGGGGACGTTGCCCCAGTTATGATCATGATAGCCCAACCCGTTCACAGGGATCTCTTTACCAGCCAAAATCAACTTCCCGGTGACCCTAGCTCGAGGCTGTCCAATTGCCCAGCCGATATACATGGGCGGTTCTCGGCCAATGTAGAAGACCCCGTCTGGAGGGTTCCTTAGCCCCTGGGTGAGGTTTTCAAAGGAGAGATCTCCTCCTATATCACCGCTACGAAAATGAATCTCCCACTTGGGAAATTCGCCATGTAGGTGGTTATCGCCCATCTTAACATCGCAGGTTTCTGTGGAAGCAAATACTGCGCTAATGGGAAACTCAACTCTTGCGTCTGTTTTCTTTCCATCTGGATCGTAGATTGTAAACATGACAGCTTGAGATTCTGGGTTCGCGGTCCCCATCTCACCAATATGCCATGAAGTTACCATGGAATATCCATTGTCGAAAATGGCGTCGAAATACCACCACTCGAATGCATGAGGGGGTGGCTGACCGTGAAAAGCATCGTCGATTCTATCAAGTTTATACAATTCCGGATCAATCGCCATGACTTAACCCTCCATTCTTTTGTTAACCGGGATTTCCCAGTTCAATTCTTAATGAAGACGCCCCCGGTCCTCAGCGCCGTCCAGGCCAATGGTAATACCGCGCCGCCGCGGCTGTCAAGACCTCTAACAAGTCCGGTTGTGTTGATTTGTTGGGGGAGGCTGCAAGCGGTCAAGCTAGTGGTGGGGCCCCTGAATATCGAATAAATGTCTCCGCCACAAGGAATGCTCTCTCCCTTGCAGCTATTGAGAAAAACGCTATAAAGTGCAGTGCCCGCAGTCCCTTTTGCACAGGCGGTGCTCGCAAAGTACCTCGGGGTCAAGACTACTAGTCCTGCTCGATTATTATTTCCGCTGCGATTTGGACCGCTCTTGTAACTACAGCAGAACATTTCTCTTGAGCGCCAGCCTTTTCCCACTCCGCGGCCTCGGCTGGGTCTGCCAGGTTGTACCTTCTGCCGAATTGCGACTCCAGGATGTCGCCACACATGGTGCTGCCGAGTTCCTTTTCAAAGTTACGGCAGAATCTTCGACCCGGACGGAGGGTTCTGATATAGCCTTCCCAATCATCGAGCCTTTCCCGCCCATAGACTAGGCTAAGCGCCATGAGGCACCCGACTACTGCGCCGCAGGTCTCTCCCCTGAGAGCAATGCCCGGGAAGACCGTGAGCGCCTTCAGGATGGAGCCATCATCTAATCCAAACTGCTCCTGCAGCGCCAAAAAGCTAGTTTGGGCACAGTTACCAGAAATCTTTAGATATTCCTTTGCCTTTTGTTCAAGCTCGCGGTGAATTTGTTCTCTACGGGCCTGGGCTGCCATTTTTTGCTCCTCCCCCCGGTGGCGTTTGTGGCTGTTGCCTACAGGATGTAGGTGCGGAGTTCCTCAGCTACTTCAACCGCTTTACCGAAAACGGCCTTCGCCTGCTCTATGTTTTGCGAGTAGTCACAGTCAGGCCAAAAGTGGGTCAGAATCAGCCTCTTCACCTTGGCTCTTGTTGCTAGCTCGCCGGCCTCAGCCGCTGATAGATGACCCCAGTCATCATCCTCGGCTTCACATCGGGTTGCCTCACACAGGAAGAGGTCAGCGCCCTGGGCTAGCTCTGCCAGTTCATGGCAGAAGCCACTATCGGCGGAATAGGCCATCCTCTTGCTGCCAGAGATTGCCATTGCATAGCTGGTGATATAGTGTTTCACTGGGGTGAATTCGATGCTGAGATCACCCACCTTGAGCGCCGCTCCGGGATCGTACTCCTTAATCCAAAAGAGATCGGAGAAGAATGTCGGTGAGGTATTGAATGACGAAACAGCCTTTAGCAGTCCC
>JADFVG010000018.1 GCA_015222405.1 Chloroflexota bacterium | reverse complement strand
GATGACGAGTATGAGGACCAGCGCGCTGAGCACCCTTTGTCTTATCATTGTTTCCTCAGGCCGGGTGCCTTAGCCTCGGCTTCAGCCCTTTTTTGCCTTTGGGCGCAATCTGCCAAAACGCCTCTCCCGCTGAGCATAGGTTACGAGTGCCCCTTCGATTTCCTCCCCGCCGAAGTCGGGCCAGAAAGTGGGTGTGGAGTAGTATTCGCTGTAGGCTGCCTGCCAAAGCAGGAAATTGCTCATCCTCATCTCGCCGCCGGTGCGAATGATGAGGTCAGGGTCGGGCAAGTCCGCGGTGTATAGATAGCTGCTGAACAGCGCCTCATTTACGCTCTCTGGCGGTATGCCGTCACGAAGGATGCGCTTGAAGGCATCCACAATCTCTGCCCGACCACCATAGTCAAAGGCAATGTTGACAGTCATTTGGGTGTTATCCTTGGTCAGTTCGATGGCGTCGCGAATCGCTTGCTTCAGCCGTGGTGGGAGGCGATCAAGGCGACCAAGGTGAAGGAGCTTAATCCCTTTCTCGTGAAGCTTTCTCGTCTCCTTGCTGAGCATCTCTTCCAGAATCCGGAGCAGCCATTTGACCTCTCTCCTGGGGCGGCTCCAGTTCTCGGTGGAGAAGGCAAACAGGGTGAGATACTTTACCTCATGCTCAGCGAAGCACTCGATGACGCGGTGGATGTTATCCGTTCCGGCGCGGTGACCCGCAAGACGGGACAACCCTCGCCTTGCCGCCCAGCGGCCATTTCCGTCCATAATTATGGCTACATGATTGGGGATGTCTGCAATCTTAGGCATGGTTCTACGCCCTTAGGAGGGGTGGCTCGGCTCCATTTAAGTCTCGAGGAGCTCCGCCTCCTTTTCCCTTCCTACCCTTTCCACCTCTTCGACGAAGCTATCGGTAAGCTTCTGCAATCGCTCCTCGGCGCGCTTTTGCTCGTCCTGGGAGATCTCCTTTTTCCGCTCCAGCTCCCTGAATTCCTCCAGAGCGCTTCTTCTTATATTGCGCACTGCCACCTTGCTCTCCTCAACCCTCTTGTGCACAACTCTGACTAGCTCCTTTCTGCGCTCCTCGGTGAGCAGGGGTATTCTGAGTCGGATCACGTTCCCATCGCTTGCAGGGTTGAGCCCCAGGTCTGTTTTCAGGATTGCCTTCTCAATGCTACTGTGGGCGTGTCTGTCCCAGGGCTGAATCACTAGCATCCTGGCCTCCGGCACTGAAATGGTGGCCATCTGGTTCAACGGTGTAGGAACGCCATGGTAGTCTACCTTAATTAGATCGACAAGCGACGGGGTAGCCCGCCCGGTGCGGATTGTAGCCAGCTCCTTTCCCAAGGCTTCGATACTCTTCCCCATCTTGGTATTTGTCTCTGAGAGGATGTCCTCGATCATTTCCCCTCCGCTAAAGGTCTGGAGAGATTAAGGTGCCGATAGGCTCGCCAGCCACTGCTCTCACAATGTTCCCTGGGGTTTGAAGATCAAAGACGATTATGGGGAGCATGTTCTCCATGCAAAGGTAAAGGGCGGTTGAGTCCATGACCTCAAGGCGCAAATTCAAGGCGTCGCGAGCGCTCAGTTTGTCGAACTTTTTAGCCTCGGGATTTTTGAGGGGGTCAGCGTCGTAGACACCATCGACTCGGTTCTTCCCCATGAGCAGCACCTCAGCTCCTAGCTCTATCGCCCGCAGTGCTGCTGCGGTGTCTGTGGTCATGTAGGGATTTCCAGTACCCGCGGCGATAAGGACAACCCGCCCCTTTTCTAGATGGCGGATGGCGCGGCGCCGAATATAGGGCTCGGCGACTGCTTGGATGGGGATAGCGCTTTGCATCCTGGTGGTGACCCCCTCTTTTTCCAGGGCGTCCTGTAAAGCGAGGGCATTTATCACCGTTCCCAGCATCCCAGCATAGTCGGCGGTGGCCCGATCCATACCTCCTGCCTCAGCGGTGGTGCCGCGCCAGATGTTCCCCCCGCCAACAACGATACCAATCTCAACACCCATGTCTACTACCTGCTTTACCTGGCGGGCGATGTTGGACAGGGTGGTGAGGTCAATGCCCCATTCATTCTCCCCGGTAAGGGCCTCGCCGCTGATCTTCAAAAGGGTGCGTTTGTGTTTGGTGGCACTCATCCTTTATTCCTTGCCCAGCTCGAAGCGGGCCAATCTCCGGACCTTGATGTTCTCACCAACCCTGGCTATTGTTTCGGTGATGATGTCGCGGACGGTTTTTTGCGGGTCCCTAATGAAGGGTTGATGGAGAAGGCAAGCCTGGCTGGGGTCCACCTCCTCGCTGAGTTCATCGCTGCTGATAAAAGAGGGGTCCATGGCTGCTACCTGCATCGCCAGGTCGCAGGCTAACTTCTTAAACTCATCAGTATGAGCCACGAAATCGGTTTCGCAGTTCAACTCCACCAGGGCTCCGATGCGGCCCCCAGTGTGGATATATGCCTGTACCAGTCCTTGCCTCACCTCACGATGCGCCTTTTTCTCCGCCTTGGCCAGACCTTGCTGTTTAAGAATCGCTAGCGCAGCATCGGTGTCGCCCTTTGTCTCTTCGAGAGCCCGTTTACAGTTCATAATCCCGGCCCCGGTCATCTCCCGCAGTTGCTTGATTTGCTCCATGCTGACCATGCTATTCCACTTCCTCGGTTTCTGGAGTGAAGGTTAACGGCTCCATAAGCTCCGCCATCTCAGCCTCCTCGGGCACCACTTCCATCGCTTTCTCTGCCTCCAGCAGCTCCCGGGCTTGCTTGCCCTTGAGGGCGGCGTCCGCTATCCTGCTCGTTATCAGCTTTATCGCTCTCACCGCATCGTCGTTGGCAGGGATGGGATAGTCGATCTCGTCAGGATTGCAATTTGTATCCACAATGGCAACAATAGGTACCCCGCCGCGTCTTGCCTCGGTGACAGCGATCCTCTCCTTCGATGGGTCGACAATGAAAATGGCTCCCGGAAACTTGGTCATTTCTTTGAAGCCCCCCATTTGCCGATTGAGGCGGGCGATCTCCTCATCTAGCTTCAAGGCCTCCTTCTTGGGCAGGTAAGCAAACTCCCCCTTTGCTTTGCGATCCTCAAGGCGCACTAAATGGTCGATACGTGCCTGAATAGTGGCGAAATTAGTCAGCATCCCCCCCAGCCAGCGTTGATTGACATAGAACATTTCACACCGTTTTGCTTCAGCCTCTATGATTTCCTTTGCCTGCTTCTTTGTGCCGACAAAGATAATAGCTTCGCCCGTGGCCACGGTGTCGCGCACGAACTCATAGGCTTTGTCTAGCATTTCCACGGTCTGCTGGAGGTCGAGGATGTGGATACCGTTTCGCTCGGTGAAGATGTATTTCTTCATCCGAGGATTCCAGCGGCTGGTCTGGTGACCAAAGTGGGCTCCCGATTCTAATAGCAGTTTCATGGTCACCACCTCTCTAGCTTCAGCCCTTTCTTCTTCCATGCTCTGTTCCTAGCTTCCCCCTTTGCAGTAAGTTTACAGAGAGAGTATTTTATGATTTTCTCATGCCATGATACCATAGCAGTATAGCCAGGGCAAGCCCGAAGAGAGTATTGGGACTACGAGCCCGAATGCTATAGTGGGCAGAAAAGGGGGGCGAAGGGCGAGGCAACAAGGGAGTTTATTGAAAAATCACCCGCCTTATGTTATATTGGCTATGGAGGGATCGCATAGTGGCCTAGTGCGGCCGCCTGCTAAGCGGCTACAGGGGGAAACTTCTGTCGTGGGTTCGAATCCCACTCCCTCCGCCACCAAGTGCCCCTGTACTATGGGGGTTATATTTTTTAAGAGGAAGGGCCTTATGCCTTGTTATTACATCTGGACCATTGGCTGCCAGATGAACAAGGCCGATTCCGAGCGCATCGGCAGCTATCTGGAGCGGGTGGGCTTTCAAGCCACGCGCAGGGCTGAGGAGGCTGAGATCGTCGTGCTCAACAGCTGCGTGGTGCGCCAGAGCGCTGAGGACCGGGTCATCAATAAGCTAGGTGCCCTCAAATCATTGAAGAGAGGGCCACAAAATCCAATCCTGGCCCTCACCGGCTGCATGGTGGACTCCAGGGTTGATGGGCTCAGGAATCGCTTTTCCCAGGTGGACCTCTTTTTCCGACCACAGGCGGTTGGGGAATTGGGGCAATTTCTGGGGTCCAGGGGGCTAGCAGCCCCGCCAAAGCCTGACTCACTTCTACCCCTCCATCCCTCGCCGAGCACCTTTGTCCCCATCATTGAGGGCTGCGATAAATTCTGCTCTTACTGCATCGTTCCCTATCGCCGTGGGAGGGAGAGGAGCCGCTCTGTAGATGAGATTCTGTGCGAGGTGAGATGGCTTGTGGAGCGCGGGGTCAAGGAGGTAACCCTACTCGGGCAGAATGTCGACTCCTATGGGCATGACCTGCCCACCAGGCCCGACCTGGCTGACCTTCTGGCGGAGCTGAACCGGGTCGATAGTTTGGCTCGGATACGCTTTTTGACCTCTCACCCTAAAGATATGGGCGAGAGGCTCATTGAAGCGATGGCTCAGCTTGAAAAAGTCTGCGAGTACCTCAGCCTTCCTTTTCAGGCGGGGGACGATGATATCCTGTTGGCGATGAGGCGGGGCTACAGCGCGAAGCAGTATCGGGAGCTTGTAGAGCGTATTCGGGATGCAATTCCTGGTGTTGCCCTGAGCACCGATGTCATTGTCGGCTTCCCCGGGGAGAGCGAGGAGCAGTTTGAGCGAACCTTGGACATGATTTGCGAGCTCAGGTTCGATACTGTGCATGCCGCCTGCTATTCGCCGCGCCCGGGAACTATCGCCACCAGAAAGCTCAGGGACGATGTCCCCTTGGAGGAGAAGCGGAGGAGGCGGGAGAAGATCGAGGTGCTTCAAGAAAGGATCGCCTCTGAGATCAACAGAAAGCTATTGGGCCAAACAGTTGAGATATTGGTAGAAGGACGAAAAAAGGGGAAGTGGCTGGGGCGCACCAGGACCAATAAGCTCGTTTTCTTCGGCGATGAGGGTGACCACTTAGGAAAGCTGGTCAGGGTCGAGATCGAGAAGACCAGCCCCTGGGCGTTTCAGGGGAGTTTGGCAGGGTAATTGCAATCTAAATGGTGAGCAAATGAAAGCATCAAACGAACTTCATGAGAGAATCCTGGAACTCAAAAGAAAGCTCAATGCGGTGATTGCGGTTCACAATTACCAGCGCCCTGAGGTGCAGGACGTCGCCGACTTTTATGGCGACTCCCTGGAGTTGGCCCGCGAGTGCGCAAAGGCCGATGCCGATGTTATCGTCCTCTGCGGCGTACTGTTCATGGCCGAAAGCGCCGCTATTCTCAATCCGGAGCGGACCGTGCTCCTCAGTGAAGGCGGCGCCGGCTGCCCGATGGCGGATATGATCGATGCCGATGACCTCAGGGAGTGGAAGCAGAGGTATCCCCAGGCTGGCGTCGTTTGCTATGTGAATTCCTCGGCGGCAGTGAAGGCCGAGAGCGACATTTGCTGCACTTCAGCCAACGCCCTCCAGGTGGTGGAGTCGCTGCCCGATAATGAAATCCTTTTCATCCCCGACCGCCATCTGGGGCATTACGTTTCCACCAAGACCGATAAGCGAATTATCCTTTATCCCGGTTATTGCCCTCCCCATCAGCGGCTCAAGCCGAGGCATATCGAGCTTGCCAGAGAGCTTTACCCTGATGCTGGGGCTCTGGTTCACCCTGAGTGCAGCGCTGAGGTCATCGCCAAGGCTGACGCTGCGCTGAGCACATCACAGATGATCCGCTATGTCAAAGGGGACAGCCGAAACGCCTTCCTCATTGGCACCGAAGAGGGAATCCTGCACCGCATGCGCCAGGAGAACCCGGAGAAGAGCTTCCACCTGCTCACCACGGGCTTACTGTGTCCCGATATGAAAAAGACCACCCTGGAGAGCATCGTCAGGGCCATGGAGGAGCGGCGAAATATTGTGAAGGTTCCTGAAGAGGTGAGGGTTAGGGCAAAGCACGCCCTTGACCGCATGATGGACGTAAGTTAGAAAGTGTTTGGGGGACTGAGATGAACGAGTATAACTATATCATTGTTGGCAGTGGCATTGCCGGGCTTTATACCTCTCTTCTGGCGCGGGAGCATGGGACTGTGCTCATCCTGACCAAGGGCAGCATTGATGAATGCAATACCAAGTATGCTCAGGGTGGGATTGCTGCGGCAATAGGTCAGGGGGATTCCGCTGAGCTCCATTTCCGTGACACCATGGCCGCCGGGGCTGGGTTGTGTGACCCAGAGGCGGTGCGCCTCCTGGTTGAGGAGGCTCCCGACCGCATCACCGACCTGGTCAATTTTGGAGTTCCCTTTGATACCCTCAATGGAGAAGTAGCTCTGACCAGGGAGGCAGCCCATAGCGTGCCCAGGATCCTGCACGCTGGCGGTGATGCCACGGGGGAGCATATCGAGGTTACTCTGAGCCGGATGGCAAGGCTGGCTAAGGTAACCATCCTGGAGCACTTCCTGGCTACCGAGATCATCGTTGAGGATGGCGTAGCCAAAGGGGTAAGAGCCCTCGATTGCAGCAGTGGCAGTTTTGAGGAATTTGGCAGCAAATCCGTGATCCTGGCTACCGGGGGCGGGGGAGGGCTTTTCAAGTTTACCACCAATCCCGAAATTGCAACCGGTGATGGCATAGCTTTAGCCTACCGTGCTGGAGCTGAGATCACCGATATGGAGTTTTTCCAGTTTCACCCCACGGCGCTGCGCCTGCCCGGGGTTACCCGGTGCCTTATCTCGGAGGCGGTAAGGGGTGAGGGTGGGATACTGCGCAATGAGGAGGGGCGCCAGTTCATGTTTGACTATTCTCCTGATGGGGACCTCGCGCCGCGGGACATTGTGGCTCGGGGCATCCTTTCTGAGATGAGGAAAACGGGCAGCGACCGCGTTTTCCTCGATGTTACCCACTTGCCTTCGCGCAAAATCTCGGCCCGCTTCCCCCATATCTATCGCTTTTGCCTCGACCATGGCTTAAACATTACCAAGTCCCTGATCCCGGTGTCGCCGGCCGCCCATTATATGATGGGTGGGGTGAAAACCAATGTCTGGGGGGAGACCAATATCGCCGGGCTGTTCGCTGCCGGGGAGGCGGCATGCACCGGGGTACACGGGGCAAACAGGCTGGCCTCCAATTCCCTTCTTGAGGTGGTCGTTTTTGCCAAGAGAATCCTGGAGCGAACAGGGAAAGCCTCCAGGCCGAGCAAACGTGCCCGCCGGCGCCGAGAGCAGGATTACGTTTCGCTTAGCGATAGGGAAGCTACAGGTGCCGTTCCTGCGCTTAGCTTACCGGCATTTCAGTCGCTCATGTGGGACAAGGTGGGGATAGTGCGCTCCGGGGAGGAGCTAGAGAAAGCGGCGTCCATCCTCGCCTCATGGCAGGAGACCCTGAAGAAGCCCTCAGATCGCCCCTCCTATGAGCTGAGCGACATGATCCTGGTGGGGCGTCTGATGGCAGAAGCGGCGCTCATCAGGGAGGAGAGCCGCGGCGCTCACTTCCGCACCGATTTCCCCGAGCCATTGCCCGCCTGGCAGCGCCACATCGTCTTCAGGAAGACAGATTGACGCACGCAAGGGTTGAGCCTATATTTAGTCAAGCAAAGTGGGATTAGGAGAGCCGAAAGTTCGTCTATATGGCTGTTGTGCGAGATCGCCTTTCAAAAAAGGAGCAAACAACAATGGATAAACCAAAATCCAATCTTGATTTCAAGCTCATGTCTCTCACCTACAAATTTCGCGATCTCCGCTTGCCCCGCATGGATATCTTGAAAGAGGTGGGGATAGAACCAGGGTTTCATGTACTCGATTATGGCTGTGGACCTGGGAGTTATACAATCCCTCTTGCAGAATTGGTGGGCGAATCAGGGAAAATTTACGCTCTGGATATCCATCCACTTGCAATTCAGAGGGTTCAGAGTATCGCTGCAAGAAAGCAATTGACGAATGTGGAAACCATTTGTTCCGATTGTAAAACTGGATTGCCAGATAATAGCGTAGATGTAGTTCTATTATACGATACCCTTCACGCGTTGAGTGACCCAAATGGAGTATTAGAAGAGCTACATCGAATATTGAAACCAAACGGTGTCTTATCTTTTAATGACCATCATATGAAAGAAGATGAAATACTGTCTAAGATAACAGGTAAAGGTTTGTTTAGGTTATCAAGAGAAGGGCAAGCAACGTATAATTTCTTGAAAGAGTAGGCTTTAGGCTTATGGACGAAATCTTAGCTAGCTCGTGGAAACAGGTTGAGCAGGCGATTGACCGCGCCCTGATTTTAATATTATGATTGACCGGGGGTTGGAATCATGTTAAAAAGTTATACTGCTAAATACACAAAAATAAGCTCTGGCTACATGGGGCAATTGGTGGAATGGCCTGAGGTGATTACAGAAGGGAAGACCTTAGAGGAATGCAGGGAAATGCTTAAGGATGCTTTACAGGAAATAATTTTAGCATATCAACAACAAGGAAAAGAGATCCCTGTTGGGGGATGCCTTCTAGAGCAATTGCCGGTAGAACTATAAATGGCTGTCAAGCGCCGTGACCTGATAAAATACTTTGAGGAGAACGGATTTTACCTATTGCGTGAGGGAGGGAAGCACTCAATCTACACAAATGGCACAAAAACGATTCCGATTAAAAGACATCGCACGCTTGATAGAATAACTGCCAACGAACTGTGTAAACAAGCTGGATTGGAGCCCAAATATTAATCAATATTTCGAAAGCCATTTATGCTATGCATCCTAGCTCGTGGAAACAGGTTGAGCAGATAATCGACCGCGCCCTGGCCGAGGACCTCTCATTTGGCGATGTCACCACTGAGGCGCTCATATCGCCTGAGCAGCAGGGGAGGGCAGCCATCATCGCCGGGGAGGAGGGGGTATTGGCCGGGGTAGAGGTGGCTAAAGAGGTCTTTCTGCGAGTTGACCCCTCTTTACGGTTTGAAGCTCTATTTCAAGATGCCGCCAAAGTCCGAAAAGGAGATGTGGTGGCCGTCATTAAGGGCAAGGCGGGGAGCATCCTCAAGGGGGAGCGGGTGGCCCTCAACTTCCTCACCAGGCTCAGCGGCATCGCCTCGGAGACGGCGCGCTATGTTGAGGCGACAAAGGGGCTGAAAGTCTGGATTACAGATACCCGCAAGACCACCCCGGGGATAAGGCCGCTGGAGAAGTATGCCGTGCGCGTTGGAGGGGGGAAGAACCACCGCCAGCACCTCGGCGATGGCATCCTGATCAAGGACAACCACCTGGCGGCTTTTCGCTCTTTGGGGCTGGGGATAAAGGAGGCAATTCAGAGGGCGCGTCAAAGTTCGACCCTCAAGGTAGAGGTCGAGGTTGAGAGCGTTGGTGAGGGCGAAGAGGCACTGGAGGCCGGCGCCGATGCCCTCCTTCTGGATAACATGGCTATCGAGGATATGCGTCAGGTGGTTGAGCTAGCAAAGGGGCGCGCCTTGATTGAGGCCTCTGGTGGCATCACTTTGGATAACGTGCGTCAGGTTGCTGAAAGCGGCGTTGACCTCATCTCCGTTGGAGCCCTCACCCATTCGGTGAAGGCCCTAGATTTAAGCCTCGAGCTTGAGGCTTGACAACTCCTCGGCTGTCCGAGTCTGCAAAAGTTGGACGATTGTTGCTTTTGTGTGAATGTGGCACAAGAGAATGGGGCTTTTCCTGACCGTGGTTCTCCATCAACCTGTCATCGCCCATGATCTCGCGGGGGTTCCCGTCAGCAATTATCTGCCCTTTGTCAATTAGTACGACACGGTTACATACTTCCAAGACGAGTTCAAGGTCATGAGCGGCGATTAACATTGTCTCCTTTGATGCCTGCAAAAGGCGGATGAGGCGACGTCGAGAGCGGATGTCGAGGTTGGCGCTGGGTTCGTCATAAATTACCAGTCGCGGCCACATTGCCAGCACGTCTGCGATTGAAACCATGCGCTTCTCCCCTTCTGAGAGATGGTGGACAGGCCTATCAGCAAGCTCCAGGCATCCCACCGTTGATAATGCCTCCGTTACCCTCGCTTCAACCTCGTCTTTTGATAGCCCCATATTGTGCAGGCCAAAGGCGACATCGTCCCGCACCGATGGGCAGAAGAGTTGATCGTCTGGATTCTGGAAGACTAGGCCAACCTCGGGGCGAAAGTCTCGATTCTTCACTGGTTTACCTAGCACAACGATCTGCCCCTCAGACGGCTCCAGCAGACCGCAGATTTGTAGAAACAAAGTGGTCTTACCAGCTCCATTAGGGCCGATAAGTCCCACTCGCTCCCCTGGCATCACCTTGAGATTCACGTCCTCTAAAACGTTGGGCGCGTCGGGATAGGAGAAGCATAGCCCGGAAATTATGAGCGCGGGTTCGACAAACTCTTCTGGTGACATCGGTGCGTCTGATCTTTCATTACCCATGTTCGAGCTATTCTAGCAAAGCAGTTTACCCATGTCTATATTAGGATATCCCCTACAACGAACCCAGCTGCGATCAGGAGAGTAGCACCTAGAGCAAATACATCGGTGTAAGAGGCTTGAAACTCGCCTTTAAGAGACTCAGCTTGGCCATAGCCTCTCAGAATCATTGCCTTGTAAACCCATTCAGACCGCTCATAACTGCGCACCAGGATACTGCCGCCCAGCCAGGCCAGGATACGGAAGCCATGAATACTAACGCGCCGCTGGCGAAATCCCCGAAGCCGCATCGATGTCTCCATTCTATGCAGATAGTCGCCGATCTCCTGAAGGTAGCGGAAAGTGAGAAGTGCCATATCAGTCAGGATGGCGGGGAGGTGTAAAGCGCGCATCGCTTTGATGGTAGTCAAAAAGGGAGCAGTGCTGAAGAGAACCAAGCCAATCGTCAGAATGGAGAGAAACCTGGTAGCTATCAAGAGCACGGCAGCAAGCCCTTCCTGTCGCAAATCGAGGGGTCCGATGCTCATGACGATGGTTTCTCCCGAGAGGAAGGGCAGGAGGAGAACCACCGCCAGGAGGAAAAAAGAGGGGTAACGTAATCGGGTCAGCATGAAGGAGACCGGCAGTTTAGAGACAATATAGGCAGCGGAAGTAACAACCACCATTGCCGGCAGCATACGCAGGTCACTGACAAAGGAGAAAGCGAAGATTAGAGCCAGAAGACCGATCAATTTGTACCTTGGATCCCAGCGATGTAATGGGGAGCCAAGGTGGATATATTCATCGAATCCGAATCTCATGCTCTGACCAACAGTTCTGGCCGCACCCGCTGGAGGAAGACAGCCACAAACGCGGTGAAGGCACCCTCGATGAACATCAGCGGCACGTGGGCCAAGGCAAGTGTGTATATTGCTGCTCGCTCGGTAGATACATCGAAACCGCTCGGTATGTTGGTAATCAGAATAGGTAGGAAGATGCACACCGACAAGCCAATGGCGCAAAAGCCAGCCAAGAATCCAAAAACTCCGGTAATTATATTGTTATCTTTTCTAAGAATGTTGCCAAGCCGGAATACGTAGTAGGACAGTAGTGCGGGCAATCCCATAACAACGGCGTTCACCCCTAAGGTTGTCAGGCCGCCGTGCTGAAACATCACTGCCTGGAAAAATAGGCCGATGAGAATAGCCGGGAAGGCGAAATAACCCAGCACAACGCCCAAAAGGCCGTTCAGAACCAGGTGAACACTGGTAGGTGGCACCGGGATATGAATCCAGGAGGCAACAAAGAAGGCAGCCGTGAGTAGAGAGGCTTTGGGGATTTTCTCTCGGGGGTCTCCTTCCTTACTTATTTTGTGAATTGAATACCAGACGATTGGTATAGTGGCTCCATAGCCGGCAGCACACACGCTGGCAGGTAGAATACCATCAGGGATATGCATCAGGCTCTCTTTCGTGCTATCTTTCGTGACGACAAATAGAGCGCTGTACCAACAAGTCCCCAAATAACGCAGACCGACATCAGTACAATCTGAAGGACGGAATAGTCGCCGCCGCTGCTACCACTGGTTGCCACCCCATCTTCACCGACAGGAATATGGATGATGCCACCGTGGCCTGCCTGGCGTATTTGGACGTCCCAGATGCCTGGCTTGGAGGTGTCGGGGGTGAAGGTGAAGTGGCCCTTTTCATCACAGACCCCCGTTAGCCAGGGAGTTGAGGGATCATCAGGGGCATAGACTACTACCTGAGCACCATCCATAGGCTCTCCGGTATCATACTTGGCGGTGATCTCAATCTCGATGTCGCTTATGTTGCTCGTGTATTCGATCACCACACCATGGGCATGGGCTTTAATCGGTAGGCCAAGGATAATAAGAATAAAAGTGACGCATATGATAACCTTCCACTTACTACCCATAATCACGCCTCCTAAAAGCAGATGGCCCCGCTGAGGTTCCGGCAGACCTCCCCCTCACGTCAAGACTAATGGGACTCGTGGCAATGGCAATGGCCTTCGCCGACATGACCCAGGGTGGGGAGAACATCCACCAGCGTCGCGTAATCATCTGCTGAGAGTTTGGCCTGGAGCCCGGCCATGTCCTTATCCAGCTTTCCACCTTCCGCTATGCCATTAAATGGCTCAAAGCCGACGGCGCCGATGTTCAAGTGGTCACTCATCGGACTCTCGGCGTCACCAAAGACGTGGTCGAAGTGGAAAGTCATCTCCACATCGGCCGTGCCGCCGTCCTCGACGATGCCTTTACGTTCGTCGCCGACATATTCGCCACAAGAGTATTCATATTCCTTCTCGACCTTGATGGTAAAGTCAATGCTCTGACCATCTTTCTCGGCCGTCCCGGCAATAACCAGGCTATAGCCAGCGGTGGGGCCTGATGATGCTCTGACCATCTCCCAGGAGATGGCATTATAATGGCCTACGGCAGCATTTTGCACTTCGCCCATCAGGATAGGGGGAGCGTTTTCGCCGCCCTCCGCCAGGTCCACGGTGTACACGCTGTCAAGGTCGACCTCAACCTCTGCTTCCACGTCGCCACCCGATTGGGGATCATACGGGGGGTCAGTCTGATAAGCGGTGACATCTGCAAGATTAACATACACATGATCGAAGTTAATGCTCCAGCCATCTTTGGAAACAAATCCCTGCCGGACAAAGTCTTCACCGTTGGCATGGAACTGAAGTGTCCCCACCTCATCTTCGCCGTTACTGCAACCGCCGAGCATGATACTGGCAGCAAGCAATGCAGCAAGAGCCAGCACAAGAGGTCGTTTTCCCATTAAAATCCTCCTAACATAGTATCCTATACAAGCCCATTACGAAGAAGTGTTCCTTTTCTAAACCATCTAATCTAAACCTCCTTTCCTTATATCTCCTCAACAACGACCTTATGTTGGGCGAAGTCGATATTCCGGATCCTGGCTGATAACTCTTTCCTATTGCCAAATAGGTCGGCCAATAGCAGGCGCTCCCCTTGAACCTCGAGCAAGAGGATGTCCCGCATAATTCCCTTTTCCTCTCCGTTGTTGACGAGGTAAACAATGGCTTCACACATCGCTCTCACTCCTCTGCGTCAAGTTTTAACGCTATTGGGTGCATTTGCAACTAATCGCAACAACTCCCAAAAAAAATCACCTTGGGCACTTTGCACAGCGTCCAAAGATGGCGAAGTGCCTTATATTGGCTTGGAAATGGTAATCCTTAAGCAAAGTCCTTTTCAAAGGCAAGAACAAGTCCTCGTCCACCTCTATAATAGCTCCACACCTTTCGCAGACGAGATGGTGATGGTGGCCTTTATCGGCGTAGTGGTAGCGCACCCGCCCTTCACCCAGGTCCGTCTCCGTTACCAGGCTCAGCCCCTTCAACAGGTCAAGGGTGCGGTAGACCGTGGAGATGTTGACATGGGGATATTGGGCGCGAACTTGGGAATAGATCTCTTCGGCGCTGATGTGGCTATCGCTTGCTTGCACGGCGGCCAGAATCAGCATGCGCTGTGGGGTTAGCCGGTAACCCAGCTCACGCAAAACATCGCTTGCTTCCTTGGCCCGCTTCGCTCTGCCTTTCATTTTCGCGTTTAGAAAATAATATCATAGGGGAGAGGTTATCGCAATAGCTTGCAGGCGCAACCGATGGCGTTAACGCAGCATAATCGGAATGAACGGCTGGCTGAGTTGAAGAAACCCGACAAGAGCCACCAGGTTCTATCCCTGGGGGAAGGGAATAACATAAGTGCCAGCGAGTCTATCGTGGAGGCCTCGCTTCCGTTCATCGAAGGCGATCATCAAGAAGCCGATGCCCAGGGTCAGGATGCAGACCACGTAGCCGATGAAACGGAGGACGGCTGTTCCCAAGTCCATGGGCTTACCATCTTGGCGCACCACTTTGACGTGGGCCGCCATCTGCCCCAGTGTTTGCCCCCGCCAGGCCCAGAGGCCGATAAAATAGGCGACAATGATGAGTCCCCAGGCGGACACGGCTAATAGTATTAAATCCATAAACCAGGCCCCGGTCCTGGTCCAGAAGCCAGCATATTCCATTTCGGTTTGCTCCGCCGCCCCTGGCGTCTTAGTAGCTTCCATCCAAAACCTCCTTCATTATTGCGGGTATTTATCCCTGCTATCCAAGAGGATGGTGACTGGTCCGTCATTATGGATTTCCACGTGCATATGCTCTTGGAAGCGACCGCTCTCCACCTTGAGCCCGCTTTGATGCAGAAATTCTAGGAAGTGCTGGAAAAGAGCTTCCGCCTGCTCTGGAGGTGCTGCCCCGGTGAAGCTGGGGCGGCGTCCCTTTTTGGTGTCGGCAAGGAGGGTGAACTGGCTCACCACCAGAAGCTCGCCCAGGGTGTCCAGGGCGGAGAGGTTGAACTTGCTTTCGCTGTCGGCGAAGATGCGCAGATTGACTGTTTTCTGTGCCAAATATTGGGCATCCCTTTCTGTGTCGTCACTTGAGATGCCGACAAAGATCACCAGTCCGCGGCCGATGTTGCCTACAACCTGGCTCTCAACGGTGACTGAAGCCTTGCTAACTCTTTGCATGAGTGCCTTCACCTGCTCCCCGCTTTCTTGTCTAGTCCTTTGTTGCAGTGTCTTTGCCAGCGCCTCCCTCTTCCTCGGGCTTCTTTTTTTTCTTTGGGCTGGAGCTTCGCGATCCCCTTCCGTAGTCGGTAGAGTAAAAGCCGCTTCCCCTGAAGAAGATAGGCACAGAATGGAGGACGCGGCGCGCCTTGCCTTGGCACTGGGGGCAAATAGCTACTGGCTCAGCATCAAACCTTTGGTTTCGTTCAAAGCGAAACTGGCAGGCGCTACATTCATATTCATATGTTGGCATGCAATACCTCTGCCTTTGATTTTAACCTTATCATCGATATAAGGCAAGTTTTTATACTCTTCTGTTGCGGATGTGAGACGATGATGATAGAATGTCATCGTAAAGTCGGGGTGTGGCGCAGTCTGGTTTAGCGCGCCTGCATGGGGTGCAGGAGGTCGGAGGTTCGAATCCTCTCACCCCGACCATATATTTAGGAAGCTGCCCCGGGAAAAGAGAACTTTCGTTATCTGCCGTACTTCAGCTTTGCGTATAATATGGCGCATACTTCGGTCGCCCCTATAGCATTCCACAAGATTACAGGTGGCAGGCTCTGTAAAATTCCATATGTCAGCCAGCACACAGCGCCCAGCAGAAGGAGTGCGGTGAAAGGCAGGCTTATCTCGCGCGCGCTCTTGAGTTTAAAGAGACGCCACATCTGTGGTATAAATGCTATGCTTATTGAAGCCCCGGCTATGAATCCCAAAAGTTCGTTCCAGTTCAAGATGAGCCTCCCAGCTTCTGACCGTATTTTCTCGTTGATAAATTTGCCGACTTGGCCTTTGCATGTTTTGCCGGAGACAAAACAGACAAAAGGAAACCTCCGGTAGCCTGGTTGGCATAGGCACGTGGGCTTATTTCAGCGACATCGAGACCAGTCCCAGAGGTTCCCTGCCCATATTCGAGAAAGGGTAACCCTTAACCTTCTATTTGTCAATACCTTTACGGTCCAATTTTAGCCCAATTTTGGTAATTTTAAGCCTTCTCCTTGTTCATTGTGTCACGGGACATCGGCTAATTCCCGTCTCACACTAATATAGACGCTGGAAAGTGCAGTTTTGTTCCCGAGTCGGCCCTCACCATTCTCTCGGGCAACCTCAATCGCAGGTCTGAGTCCACTATCTGATGAGGCTCTGGGGCAGGGACAGGCAAAAGCAAGACACTGAAGGCAAGGAGGGTCTATAATAGCACCGTCAGGGGGTAGGGCTTTGGAGCCTGAGGTATCCAGCAGCCTGGAAGGCGGATGCCGTCTGGCAATGAATGATTACTTGAAGGGGGATAAAATGGCAAATAGGTCATCGGTTTTGGATAGGTTTGGTATCACGGGAAAGGTGGCCTTAGTTACTGGCGCAAGCCGAGGGATTGGCCGGGCTATTGCCTTGGGGCTGGCGGAAGCAGGTGCTGATGTAGCACTTACCAGCCGCAAGCTGCCAGATTTAGAGGCGGTGGCTCAAGAAATATCTCAGATGGGAAGGAAGGCCTTACCCGTGTCGGCTAATGTGCGCCATCTTCCCGAAATCGATAATTTGGTCAGGAGAACGGTGGATGAATTCGGTCATATTGACATCCTAGTGAATAACGCCGGAACTAACCCGGTATTTGGCTCAGTGTTCGATGTCGATGAAAGGGCCTGGGAGGTAACATTGGGGTTGAACCTTAAAGGCTATTTCTTTTTAAGTCAGGCGGTGGGGAAACTAATGCGGGACGAAGGTCGTGGAAACATCATTAATATTGCTTCCGAGGACGGTATTCGACCTGGAATTGGAGCCGGGATTTACTCAATAAGCAAAGCAGGTGTTATCATGCTCACTGAGGTACTTGCTCAGGAATGGGGACAATACAATGTGAGGGTAAATGCAATCGCTCCCGGATTGGTGAGAACTCGATTTTCTGAGGCGCTATGGAGCAACCCTGCCATTCGTGAAAGAACTGAGGATAGCACTGCGTTGGGGCGACTAGCTGAGCCCGAGGAAATTGTAGGTGCTGCCCTGTTTTTGGCATCGGAGGCTTCAAGTTATATGACAGGTCAAACCATCGTCCTGGATGGTGGCCACTTCTGTTCTGTAAGGACTTTGTTATCGACCATTAGTACAGGAAAATGAACATATACGGTAGAGCTTTGCGACCTGAGACAGTCCTGGTGGAGGGAATGAGCTAGTTGTCGCCTCAGCCTGACTACTCCATTCTGGATAAGCCGGAGATTTTGCAGTTCGTCTTCTACCCCAGACGGGCTTGGACCCCTACTCCCCCCGGCGCAAGCGATTACATGGTCCCTGTTGGGGACGAGGTATCCATATCATGCCGCTTCTATCCCGCCACCATGGATTCGCCCTGCGTCCTATACTTTCACGGTAACGGTGAGGTGGTTTGCGACCATGATTGGATTGCGCCGCTCTACAATCGGGAGGGCATTAGCCTGTTTGTGGCCGACTACCGCGGCTATGGCCTCAGTGGTGGCAGCCCTACGTTCTCGGCCATGACTGCCGATGCCCACTCGATTTTCAACTTCTTTCGCAAAACTGTTCGCTCTTCGGGCTATAGTGGCCCCTTTTTCCTCATGGGCAGGTCGCTGGGAAGCCACTCCGCCCTGGAACTGGCTTTCCATTATCCGGAACACCTCATAGGGCTGATCGTGGAAAGCGGGTTCACCGGTGTGGCCAGGCTAGTTAGCCTCTTCGACCTCCCGTCACAACGGCTAACAGAGCTAGGAGAGGCCATCTCGGCCAGGATTCAATCCATCACACTGCCCATCCTCATCATTCATGGTGAGGAGGATAGCTTGATACCGCCAAGCGAGGCGACCAAACTGTTTGAAACCATTGGTTCCAAGGAAAAGCGCCTGGTTATCATACCCTATGCTGGCCACAATGACATAATGCTAGTGGGGACGGAACAATATTTCTCAGCTATTAAGGAGTTTGTTTGCGAACTTAGAAGACCCTTGCCAGAATAAAGCCAATGCCCAACAGTAGCTGGGTTAAGAGGACAACGATAACATTATTGGCCATAGCTGGCACTAGCGCACTTGGGTCTTGGTGTTTCATCGCACCTTGAATAGCCTTCAGTGCGAGGGGAAGCGATAGCAGGGCTATCAGAGAGAAGGCCGGCATTGACCCCGCTGCCACACCACCGATGATCCACAAATAAACTGCTACAGTCAGAACCGAATAGACTATGCTTGCTCTTGCCTTTCCTATAACGATGGGCAGGGTTTTTCTGCCTGCTTTCTTATCCGCCTCTGTGTCTGGGAATTCGTTCAGAAGGAGAAGGTTATGTACCAGAATGCCAGCGGGGATAGCGGCCACAACAGCAGTGAGGGTGTAGTCAGTGGTCTGAACAAAGTAGGCCCCGAGCACAGGCAAAGCCCCCATCCCAACCCCAGGAGCCCACTCAGGCCATCTCAGCCTAGTGATAAATGGGGTATAGAGGAGAACGCATACTGCCCCTACCACAAGTAGAGGAAGCAGAGCCCAGCCTCTGGCGATGACGAAATAAATACCTATGGGTGTGGCCAGAAGAAAGCAAATGAGGCCATACCACAAGACCTGCCCCGGCTTGAGAAGAGCGGCGGGGAGAATCCCACTTCCCCCGCTGAATGGAGTTCTCTTAGCCTCCAGGTCTATCCCGCTCCGATAGTCAAAATAGTCATTAAGCACGTTGACGCTGATGTGAGCTAGAAGCAGCCCGACGAAAGCCAGTAGGGCATAACCAAGATGAAAGGCATCATCATACCACGCCACACAGGTGCCCAGGAACGCCAGCACAACGGAGAGAAGCAGAAATTGCGGCCTGGTCTCCAAAAACCATACTTTTAGCTTCAATGGTCTTTCTCCTTATCAATCATCTCTAGATTTCTTGGTCCCAATGTAAACTGTGACCGTCCCGAAGGTGAGGGAATAGACTGCGATATTTCTCAGCCCTATCTTTTCCATAATCTTTCTTACTTCAAGGGGGCTGGGGAATCCCACTATTGACCGTGGAAGATAACGGTAAGCGTGCCAGTTCCTTGAGATGAGCCCGCCGATAAGGGGTAAAAGGCCGGAGAGGTAGAGGCGATAGATCCCTCTGAATATCCTGTTCCGGGGTTGGCTAAACTCCAGGCATACCAACTTCCCGGTTGGCCTTAGCACGCGGGTCATTTCTTGAAGGGTTTGCTCAATGTCAGCGACATTCCTCAGAACGAAGCCAGCGGTGGCACAATCAAAGATACAATCTTGAAATGGGAGAGCTTCGGCATTGGCTTGGACAAGCGCTATATTTTGACGCCCTGCTTTTCGCAGGTTATCCTTGGCCTTGTCGAGCATCTCCGGGCAGAGGTCGATCCCGATAACTTCACCCCGCTCACCGACTTTGTCGGCTAGTTCCAGGGCCAATTTACCTGTCCCGGTGGCTACATCGAGGATTTTCTCTCCAGAGTTGAGCCCGACTTTGGAAATGGCAAATCTCCTCCAGTATTTATCCCTGTTGAAACTGAGCAAGGTGTTAAGGGCATCGTAGTAGCCCGCTATGGAGGAGAACATCTGCTGAACATGTGTTTCCTTGTTTGCCATTAAGGAGCCGTCGTACTTTTTCGAGAACTGGCGCGCCCGAAGGGATTCGAACCCCCGACCCTCGGTTCCGAAGATTGAAGGGACGCGTCCCAACCTGTGGTGCCAAATACCATAGCATACCGTCAGCTTTGCTGCTTGTCAACTCGTACTGCCGCCCCGAGTTCTACTATCCCTTCTTGTAAAGCTAGGCTGTCTCATGCTACAATCTTCCAACACTGGCCGATTCGGCTGGGTTCAACCGTAGCTATCGGAGTAGGGTGATGATATCCAAACTGACCACACTGCTTAGACGGGCGAAGCAAATCCTCCAAACTGAGGGGTTGATATTCCTATTCAGGCGGGGAATTGAATTTTTCAGAGTTTTCCAATACGGAACATATTACCTTTATGAAACTAATCCATCAGAGGTATTGAAGGGGAAACGTGAGGCTGACTGTATGCCCAAAATCAAGAATTTTACTTGCAAGATAGTCTCGACGAATCAGGAAGCGGATGAGTTGGCTGCTGAAGGCTTCGAGTTTCGCTCACAGGTTACCGGTGCGACAGAAAAGCTGGACAAGGGGGCAGTAGCGCTCTGTATTTTCGTGGAGAAGGAGCTAGGCCACATATGCTGGTTTGCCTTTACTGAAGAAGCCAAGAAAATGGTCGACCTGCTCCCTTACAAAGTGGACTTCGCAAACAACGAAGCGTGCGTGGGGGGTGCGTGGACCAGTCAAGAATATCGGCGAATAGGTCTAAACAAGTATCGCAGTTTCAAAGATAGTCAGTTTCTGACGAACAGGGGCATAGTAACAGCCCGATATTCGATAGCTTCAACCAATATTGCGTCTCAGCGCTCACTGGACAAGTTTACTAACAAGAAATATGCCGAGGCACGTTATCTTAGAATCCTAGGGTGGAAATCCTGGAAAGAAAAGCCGCTGACATAGGGCTTGCAGGAAAAGTCTGGGATGTTAATCAGGATGGCTACGCCACTTAGAAGAGCGAGAGATGTCCTGCAAACTGGTGGACTAATACCCCTGGTTAGGCGCGGACTTCTATTCATGGGACGGCTGTTCTTTCAATATGAAACTTACTACCTCTATGAAGACTCTTTGGCAGACGCTCGAAACGTGAACGAAGCTGATTACATGCCCAGAATTGAAAATTTGACTTGGAAAGTAATTTATACGAATCAGGAGGCTGGTGAGATGGAGGCCGAGGGGTTCGAGTTCCGCTCAAAAGTTCCCAATGCCAAGAAAAGGCTGGACAAAGGGGCAATGGCATTCTGCATTTTCGTTGGGAAGGAGCTTGGCAGCGTAGGCTGGGCTGCTACGACTCAAGAAGCCAAGGATAGCCTCTCCGAGCCTCCATTTGTGGTCGGCTTCTCCAACAACGAAGCGTGTGTCGGTGGCCTTTGGACCAACCCGAAATACAGGCGAATGGGGCTACGCAGATACGGCAGTGCAAAGAGACGCCGGTTTATGTTGGAGAAGGGAATAGTGAGACACCGTGGTGCAATTCCCAAGTGGAACATTGCTTCTCAGAGGAGCGTGACATTCGCCCCCGACATACATGGCGAAGGACGCTATTTCAGATTCCTGTGGTGGCAGTCCTGGAAAGAAAAGCCGCTGACATAGTGGTTGTAATTAAAGTATGTGTCTCAAGCGATGTTGGCTTCTCCTCCGCCTTCCAAAGCGCCCACAAAGGGCAAACAGCCCCTTTGTGGCGAACCTGGCTAATCCAGGCACATTGTGGGTCGGGCTGTCGGAAACACCCGCCACAAAAGGCGAATTTGAGCGAGTTTGACGAGTGGCGAATTGGGCAGTGAGGGTTGGCGTAGTCATTGCCTAGCCATTGCATATTGTAGCGTTTTGTTAAGCGTTCACATGGGAGTAATTGATCTGTTATAATATCGAAATCACAAAGGCGTATTCGAAGGGGAGCATCATGCAAAATGGCAACATTATTAAGGCGACAGGAGTTCACAAGACTTACGACACAGGCAAG
>JADFVG010000157.1 GCA_015222405.1 Chloroflexota bacterium | reverse complement strand
TGGAAAAGAATGAAACGTTTGGCCAGGAAATAAGCAGTAGGCAGAGCGGGGTTATTCATGCCGGCATCTATTATCCTGAGGGCTCGTTAAAGGCGAAAATGTGTGTTGCCGGGAACCATATCCTTTACGAACTGTGTGAGAAGTACGGCATAGGTCATAGAAGGCTGGGCAAGTTGATAGTGGCAACAAGTGATGATGAAGCTGGGGAATTACAAACATTGCTGGAGAGAGGCCAAAGAAACGGGGTTGAGGGTCTGAGGATACTGTCAAAATGGGAGATGCAGGAGTTAGAGCCAAATGTAGAAGGGGTTGCTGCTATGCTGTCCCCATCAACCGGCGTTATTGACTCGCATGCGTTAATGAAGTATTTCATTGTCAAAGCACAAGACGGGGGAGTTCAAATAGCGTATCAAACAAAGGTGGTAGGAATAGAAAGAGTAGCTGATGAATACAAAGTCGCTGTAGAAGACGGCACAGGAAATTTTTTCTTTACCACAAGGGTCCTGATAAATTGCGCTGGCCTCCACTGCGATGAAGTGGCTGAGCTAGCCGGAATAGATATAGCCAAGGCAGGGTACAAGTTACACTACTGCAAAGGGGAGTACTTCAGCGTAGGTAGTGGCAAAAATACATTGGTCAAAAGGTTAGTATTTCCGGTGCCGCCACCTCAATTCACTGGCGTAGGGATCCATGTTACCTTTGATTTAGATGGGAGGATGCGACTAGGTCCTAGTATCCATTATGTAGATAGCATAGATTATGCCGTTGACAATAACCACAAAAAGCTCTTTCACGATTCGGTAAGAAGATTCTTGCCCTTTCTAGAGTATGACGACCTGGAACCTGAAATGGCCGGTATCAGGCCAAAGCTGCAAGAGCCTGGCGGAGACATCAAGGACTTCGTGATCAAGGATGAAACCGATAAGGGCCTGCCAGGGTTTATCAATCTCATCGGCATAGAGTCCCCTGGACTGACAGCCTCCCCAGCTATAGCCGAGTATGTCGAAAGCTTAGTTGGAGACCTTTTGGGGAAGTGACAACAAAAGGGGCGTTTTGTGCAGTAGCGGCAGCAAAAAGGCAAAAAGTTTGTTGCTTCACGAAGAAACAGGGGTAGGATTTGCTTTAGCTCCCGCTGCAGCGGCTCCACTGACGACCCCCTGATCGAGAAGTACCCCCTGCAGCTTATCACCATACACCACAAGACCAGAGCCCACTCATGCTTCGATAACAATCCCTGGCTCAGAGAGCTTGAGCCCCAGAGTTTGTGGATTAGCAGCAAGGACGCTGAATCCCGGGGCATCAGAAACGGGGACGAGGTCAAGGTCTTCAATGACCGCGGAGAGACCATTATCCAGGCTAGGGTCACTGAGCGGATCATGCCTGGGGTGGTGGCGTTGGGCGAGGGGGCCTGGTATCGACCTGATGAGAACGGGCGCGACCGGGCAGGGAGCGCCAACATTCTCACCCGAGACCACTACTCCCCGGGTGGCGCCTTCCCGGTCAATACCAGCCTCGTCGAGGTGGAAAGGTTCATCAAGGAGGATTAGGGTGCAGAAGGGTTTCTATTTCGATCAAACACGCTGTACCGGGTGCGATGCCTGCACCATCGCCTGCAAGGATTGGCACGAGGATGGCCTGGGGGCAGAGCCTGCCAACTGGAGGTGGGTGGTGGAGCTGGAGACTGGCTTCTACCCCAACCCCTCCGTCGCCTATTCCTCCCTGTCCTGCCTCCACTGCGCCCAACCCAGCTGCATCGATGCTTGCCCCACGGGAGCTATCCGCAAAAGGTCGGAGGATGGCATAGTCGTCGTCGACAGGGAAGAATGCCTGGGAAAGGACCAGTGCGGCGCCCTCTGTCAATTGGCCTGCCCCTACGGGGCTCCTCGGTTCGGCCCTGAAGCTAACGCCAAGGTGCAGATGTGCGATCTATGCCTTGACCGCTGGGCGGAGGGGAAGCTGCCAGTATGTGTCGCTGCCTGCCCGATGCGGGCCTTGGATGCCGGCGACCTAGAGGAGTTCAGGCAAAAGTATGGCGATGGCAGGCAAGCCCCGGGCTTCCAGTACTCGGAGACTGCTCTGCCTTCGATAGTGGTCAAAGCTAAGCCGCATGCTTAAACAAGGACCAGAGCCGTGACCTACTAGTCAGTCTCTGGTCAGCCTGCTCATGGGTTGTTGACTTTTTTACTTGTATTTTTCCTCCATTTCCTTTATCTCTGGCAAACCAATGATTTCATTGAATTCCGCCCATGTCGTTAGTTCACTTAGATATGACTGCGGTGAACCAGTTTCCTTCAGTATCTGCAGCGTATTTGTGACTGCGTTTGTAGTCGCCCAGAGAGCTGTCAGCGGAAATGCTACCATTTTGAAGCCCATTTCCTCAGCCTGTTTGACACTAACAATAGGCGTTTTGCCACCTTCAATTAAGTTCAGCACGAGAGGTGGCTCGACACGTTCCACTGCCTTCTCCATTTGTTCAATGCTTTCGTAGGCCTCAATGTAAACAAAGTCAGCTCCTGCCTTACTGTAGGACTTTGCTCGTTCTATTGCCTCATCGATTCCATCCGTGGCAATAGCATCAGTGCGGGCACCTACGACAAAATCCGCATCTTCATCATCTTTAGCATCTATTGCTGCCTTAATCTTGGCTACCATCTCTTCAGCGGAGATAATCTGTTTCCCAGACATATGCCCACACCTCTTTGGCCATACTTGGTCCTCTATGAATAGTCCGGCAGCACCAGCCCTAATGTACTCTTTGACAGTCCTGTAGACATTTATTGGATTTCCGTAGCCCGTATCGGCATCTGACATTACTGGGATCCTAACTGCTCTGGCTATTGATGCTACCCTATCACACATTTCTTTAAATGAAACCAATCCCACATCTGGCTGCCCAAGGAGACTTGCGGCCGTGGCATAGCCTGTGTGGACTATGATCTTGAATCCGACTCTTTCTGCGAGTTTAGCTGTTAGTGCATCGTAGACGCCAGGCAAAACTATCACACCTGGTTCTCTCAGCATATTTCGGAATATTGTAGTCACCTTTATTCTCATAATTTAACCCCATGAAAATGTTTGTCGCACCGAGAGAAATTTTCAGTAACGTCCTGCCAGGATGCCCTTTACTTTAGATCATCCCTGGTATAGCCGAGGATTCGCCGTGCCACGATGAGCATGTTGATCTGGCCGGTGCCCTCGAAGATATCGTTGATCTTGCAGTCACGCATCCACTTCTCGACCAGATTCTTTCTAGAATAGCCCAGCGGACCCAAGAGTTCGACGGCCTTCTGGGTGACCCTGGTGACCACAAGCCCGGCCTTGGCCTTGGCCATTGAGGCTTGCAGGTCGTTGCGTTGCATCAGACTCATCATCCATGCTGCCCGCAAGGTTAGCATCTCAGCTGCCTTCATATTGGCTTCCATATCCATAACATCGCGCTCGACCGCGCTCAGCTTATGGCGAGGCGAGCCATAGCGTATCTCGATGCCTTCCTTCTCAAAGGTTTCCTTGACGAAATCGAGGGCGGCACGACCAACACCCAAGGCCATGGCAGCCACGAAGGGTCGAGTGACGTCGAAGGTGGCCATGACCCGCTTGAAGCCCGCGGTCTTAGTCTTATCTACGACCTCAGGGATACCAAGTATGTTGTCATACGGGATGCGGCAATCCTGGAAAACGATGGTGGCAGTGTCGCTGGCTCTGATTCCCAGCTTATCCTCCACCTTCGCGACCCTCATGCCTGGTGTTCCCGCTTCCACAACAAACGGCTTGATACCAGCACGCCCTGCTGACTTGTCCACGGTGGCCCAAACCACCGCAAAGCCATCGGAGTCCTCTGCAGCCCTTTTCCCGCAGGTGACGAAGATCTTCTCTCCATTGAGCACCCATTCATCGCCGTCACGCACCGCAGTGGTGGTGATGGCAGCGGTATCAGAGCCACAGCCAGCTTCTGTGATCGCCATGGCCCCCCACTTAGGCTCCCCCTCAGAGAAGCGCTTGAGGAAGCGCTCCCTTTGTTCTGGGGTTGCTGACACCAAAACGGCAGCGCCCCCCAGACCAGGGCCCGGACCACATAGCGTAAGGCCAGCATCGCCCCAGGTACTCTCCTCCGCCAAAAATACAGCGGCAGGGCCTATGCCAGCACTGCCCCCTCCAAGAGCGCCCATACCAATAGTGGGATTCTCCCACAATGTCCTAATCAATTCGTCGGGGTTCTCATGCTCATGCTCATCGTAGTAGCGGGCTATAGGGCGAAAAAGCTCCTTCGCCCTCTCGTGGGCTGCTTTTCTAGCAGCTTCAATTTCGGGTGGGATTTCAAAGTCGATCATAATGCGGTACCTCCTTCTAGACGATGGCCATGCCATCGAAGGTAACGAATCCGCGACCGTTTCTGAGCCATAGCTCCACTGGGTGATCGCGAATATAGCCATGTCCGCCTAGGATCTGGACAGCGCGGTCAGTGACCGTCACTGCCATGTCGTCAGCATACATCTTCACCAGAGAGGTATCCTTAGTGGCGTCTTTACCTCGATCAAGCTCCCAGGCAGCCTCCCATGTCATAAATCTCGTGGCCTCGATCTCAATGGCCATTTCTGCCATCATGAAGGCAATAGCCTGGCGAGCGGCGATGGGCTCACCGAAAGCGTAACGCTGTTTGGCATAGTCGAGTGAATACTCATAGGCTGCCCTGGCTACCCCCACGGCCATGGCGGAAAGGGCTACCCGGGAATAGTTCAAAATCCTGTTGAAATCGCATCCTGCTTCGCCGCCCAGGCGATTCTCCTTGGGGATGCGGCAATCTCTCAAGGCAAGCTCATAGGTGGCCAGGGCCTTCAATCCCATGTTCTTCTCCCGCTCGCCGATTTCCAGTCTCGAGACGCCATTCTCTACGATAAAGCCCTGGGTAGCGCCGTCTAGAGATGCGTAGACCAGCATCAAGTCCGCATCGGCCGCCAGAGGGACGTAGCATTTCTCACCGTTCAGCACATACTCATTGCCGTCCAGGCGGGCAGTGGTGGTCAAGGTAGAAGCATCGAAGTTGAAGCGGGGCTCAATGAGAGCAGCAGTGGCCGGCTTATAACCTTCACCGCAGAAAAGGGGGAGGTATTTCCTCTTCTGCTCCTCGCTGCCGGTCTCCAAAATAGGAAAGGCCACCAGGGCAGGACAAAGGATGTGCATGGCTATGGAGAGATCTCCCCATGCCAACTCCTCGGCAACCAAGGCGCCTGTGACCGCTGAGTGTTCGCTGCCAAAGCCGCCGTACTTCTCAGGAATGCTGCTGGCAATTAGACCGAATTCCCAGGCCTTGTCGATGATCTCAGCGGGGATTCCCCCATTTTCGTCGCACTCCCGATAGAGCTCCCGCATCTCATTGACAGCAAACTCACTCAACGTATTGATGATCATTTGCTGTTCTTCAGAGGGACTAAACGATATCATGCTTGCTCCTTATACTTCCACCGAGATTTCCGATATCAACTAGCGTGGCTATGCTAAACCCCTGCTCGCTGGCTGTCAAGGCATCAAACAACGCCAAAACTAGCTTGCTCAGCCAACTCCTCTCATGAAGCTAAAGATGGGGCTTTTTAAAGTATTCTACCATGGGAACCTACCTATGCCCTTCGTCTTTGGCCCGTGTGATATAATAACGGCAACTATCAAAAGTTTGCTGTATGGTCAGGATCATGCTGAACAATCTCATTTCCAACTACCACATATGCGCCAGGGCCGAGGCCAATCTGGAAGCCATATCCCTCATGCTGCAAATTGCGGGACAGCAGGAACTGGAAGAGATAGTATCCTCCGGCTACTCGCTGTGGATGAGGCATTATATCGATTACCTGACGCCGCTTTTTGCCGCGATAGGTGAGGAGAACCCGGAGAACGTAGCCACCCTTTATGCCGCCACCCTCGACGGTCTAATGGGACTTGTTGTTATGGGGCCCGATATTTACGATGCGGAAAAACTGATGGCAGTTCTTGAAGAGCGATTTTTAAGCTTTGGGAGGGATCAAGATGTCTAAACCAGCATCTGGCGAGAAGGATAATTCCCTGCTGCAACTGGAGGATGTTTCGCGATCATATCAGATGGGACAGGTGGAAGTTAAAGCCCTCATCAGGGTGACCCTCGACATAGTCCGGGGAGAATTCATAGTCATCCTGGGGCCCAGCGGCTCGGGCAAAACCACGTTGCTGAACCTGATTGGCGGCATCGATTCCCCCAGCTCAGGAAAAATCACGGTGGATGGCATTGAGATCACGGCATTGGACGAGAAGGGCTTAACTGGTTATCGGCGCAACCATATCGGCTTCATTTTCCAGTTTTTTAACCTGATCCCAACGCTGACGGCCAAAGAGAACGTTGAGTTTGCCGCTGAACTGGTCGAAAAACCCGGAGATGTCCTCGAAGTGCTGGAGTTAGTCGGGCTGAAGGAGCGCGCCAACCACTATCCCAGCGAGCTCTCTGGTGGGGAGCAGCAGCGGGTGGCCATAGCAAGAGCCATGGTGAAGGACCCCCCGATACTCCTGTGTGATGAACCCACTGGCGAGCTTGACTTTGAGACCGGAAAGCACATCCTGGCTGCAATGCGTAGGATAAACGAGGTGAACCGCAAGACTGTGCTCCTGGTGACCCACAACACTGCCATCGGGGACATAGCCCATCGCGTGATCCGGCTCCGCAGCGGCGAGATCGTTGAGGTCAGGCAGAATCCCTCCCCGGCCGACCCACAGGAACTAAGGTGGTAGAGAACTTTGAACAAGCTTCAGCGTAAACTCGTTCGAGACCTTGCCGCCTCCAAGGGGCTGATTCTCGCAGTAGCCGTAGTAATCTTCCTGGGTGTGGCTTTATTCGGGGCCTCCTTCATGGGCTACCAGAATCTAAAAAGCTCCTATGACTACTCCTACGAAAGGCTCCGCTTTGCCGACTTCACTGTCAAGGTCGGAGAAGCTCCGAGCAATGCAGTGGAGGAGCTGGAGGTGATTCCGGGGGTCGCGGCTGTCACTGGCAGGGTGAACACCGACATCGCCCTTGAGCTTCCAGGAGATGATGGAAAGAGGGTTGAGGCGAGGGTGATATCCTTGCCCTCAGGTGAGCGTGCTGCGGTCAACGATGTCAAAGTAGAAGAAGGCTCCTACTTCCAGGGAGACGATGGCAACGTACTGCTGGTGGAGAAGAGCTTCGCCAAACATCACGAGCTGAATCCTGGGGATACCGTATCCCTCACCGTAGATGACCAGGAAATCAGCTTCAGGATTGCCGGAATCGTCACCAGCCCGGAGTATATCTGGGCGGCCAAGAGCCGGCAGGAAATACTGGTCTCCCCCGAAACCTTTGGTGTTGTCTTCGTTTCCCAGGATACGGTGAGCGAGCTGGTGGGTAAACCCTCTATCAATGAGTTTTGCTTTCTCATTGATGAGGGCGCAGATAGGGACAGCATAATCGCCCAGGTTGAAGATGAGCTGGTGCCCTACGGAGTAATGGAGGTAGTTACTCGGGAGGAGCAACCCAGCTATGCTGCCCTTGAGCAGGACTTGGAGGGGTTTGGGGCAATGGCAGCGGCCTTTCCCCTTCTTTTCCTCAGCGTAGGGGCGCTGGCGACATATATTTTGCTTACCAGGATTGTCCACAGCCAGAGAGCGCAGATTGGCCTGATGCGAGCAATAGGGTATTCCCGCCGTCAGGTGCTGGTTCACTACCTGAGCTTTGCCCTCGTGATCGGAATTATAGGCGCTCTCAGCGGAGCCATAGCTGGCTATTTACTCTCTGAGGTAATAACAAACTTCTACATCGGCTTCCTGGGGCTCCCGTTCACAAAGATCGAAATGCAATGGCTGGCAGTAGCAGAGGGTATATTTATAGGAATCCTCCCGTGTATAGTTGCTGGGATCCTGCCTGCCTATTCTGCCTCTCGAATTAGCCCTGCCGAGGCTATGCGCACTCCACCGCCTGCCACTGGCAGGAAGATCCTGCTAGAAAGGCTCTTCCCCTTCCTTACCCGGCTATCATCCCTGTGGAAGATTCCGCTACGCAACATCTTCCGCAACCGACGCCGCAGCCTTTACACGGTTATCGGCGTGACCTTTGGTGTCAGTCTTATTCTGGTCTCGGCTGGCATGATGGACTCGGTTGAGGCCCTGATAGATTTCCAATTCAACGACATTCAGAGATACGATGCTCAGGTTACCTTTGCCCAACCTCAGCCCATAGCTCTGGTCGATGAGGTAAATGGATGGGACGAAGTTGAGGAGGCGCAACCTGTCCTTCAGATACCCATCAGACTGGAGCATGGAGAAAAGACATACTTCACTTTTGTGATGGGACTTTCTCCTGACTCTGAACTATACGGATTGCATTCCACCGGTGGTGGTCAGGTAGCAGTGAGCGATGAAAGAATCTTGTTGAGTGAAGGCTTGCGAAAAACGCTGGACATAGATGCTGGCGATGTTATCACGCTTCGTTCCTCATTCGCGTTTCAACAGGTTGAGGTAGCCGGGTTTGTGAAGCAGCCCCTGGGCAGTTTCGGGTATGTCACTGTGGAGCAGGCGCAGGAGTTGGCCGGAGGTCAGGATATAATCAGCGGCCTGATGCTGAATGTCAAGCCAGAGTATATAGATACCATAAGAGAAAAGGCTAACCAGATTCCGGCCACTGCCTCAGTGGAGCTGACTGCCGAAACCAAGGGGGAAATTGACGAAATGATGGATCTTGGTATGGCCATAATGTGGGTAATGCTTGCCTTCGGCGCCACTCTAGCTTTTGCTATCGTTTTTACCACCGTGACGGTAAATATCCTGGAGCGCCGCCGCGAGATCGCCACCATGCGCACTTTGGGAGAGGGTAAGATCAGGATAGCAGGCATGATCACCGTTGAGAACCTGCTGCTCGGCCTGGCAGGGCTCATCCCCGGAATTCTACTAGGCTATGGGTTGGCACTATATTACTTTAGACTTATGCAGACCGATATGTTTAGCTTCGATCTGGTCATATTCCCCACCACTTATGTGTTGACTGCAGGTGTGGTCATATTTATTATGCTGATTTCCCAGCTTCCCGGCATACGCCAGGTTAACCGCCTCAATCTGGCACAGATGACAAAGGAGCAGGCGACCTAGGACCAATCGAGACTGATTTCGTGCAAGGGAACCCGCATTTGAGGAGATTCATCTAACTGGTGATCGCCTAACAGCCATATAGACGAACTCTGGGCGCACCTAATCCGGCAGCGCAGGTGGAATTGCAGTATCTACGACAATGACCGTCAAACTTAATGTGGTGGCTCGCAACTTATCATGGAGAGGAGCTCAGAGACCCCCAAACCTGTTGAATCCTGGTTGCTTGCAGCCAAATCTGCTCCGGGTGGGTAAATCAGGGCAGTGGCTTTCCCGGCTCCTCCAGGGTCATCAATTTTTCCTTTAATGGCTTACCGAATTTCCAGCCCATGTTCATTGCTATGTACCTCCGCTAGAAGCTCACCTGGATGGCGTTCTTGGGGCACACCTCCTTCCTCACAGGCTCCGTATATCATAGTGGTTCCTTTTTTGGGAGTCAATCTTCCTTAAAGGAACGGCTTGGCAACATTGGCACAACGCAGTAACGGACACTTTGCCCAGAGCTTCGAGTGCTTTCTGATCTCGAAGCTCATTGAGATTATCTGTGCTACATTGTATTATATTCAAGGCTGTAAGTGAAGTTGACATCGAGAAAGGAGCAGGCATTTATGGCATGGGATAAAGGCTTTGAAGCGGCACTCAGCCCTAAAGCGATTGCCATCGTTGGAGTATCAAGCAAGCCCAGGGGTTGGGGTGCAAATGATATTATTGATTGCCTCCAAGGACTACATTTCGAGGGGCGTATCTATCCGGTTAACCCTAATGCTACTGAGATTCGGGGTCTGAAAGTCTATCCCAACCTCGGTTCCATCCCTGAGCATGTCGACCTGGTTATCGTCTGTGTCCCGGCACCTGCTGTGCCCGGGGTTCTGGAGGACTGCATTGCGGCAGGGGCAAAGAACGTGCACATCTTCACCGCTGGCTTTGAAGAGACAGGTGAGGCGGAAGGAAGGGAACTTGGGGAGAAGGTAAAAGAAATAGCCCGTAGGGGTGGATTGCGCATCATCGGGCCAAATTGTATGGGGCTCTATGTTCCTGCGGCAAGGATATCGACATTGGCGGGGAGTGTTGTCGAGAGCGGCCCGGTAGCCTTTATCTCTCAAAGCGGCACCCTTGCCGAGAACTACAATCGCTATGCGGAAGCCTCTGGTTTTCGGTTTAGTAAAGTATTTAGCTTCGGCAACGCTTACGTTCTCGATAGCA
>JADFVG010000156.1 GCA_015222405.1 Chloroflexota bacterium | reverse complement strand
GCCCTTGGGTTCGCTCGATAACCCCCAATTGAATCGCTTCCTGAACCTGTCCAGTATGGCTATGGTCTTTACACCAAAGAGTCCAAGGAAGATGGCGTTTCCTATTGCATGGAAGGTGTCGAACCATAGGCTGTTCGTCTCAGTCACGACGAAGGTCCTGAGCGTGAGGGGATAGACGAAAGTGGCCCAGAACCAGGCATTCATTATCACGCCGTAGAGGTAACCCCAGAGGATGCCGAAGAGCACAAGCCATATTCTTCCCAGGTTGAATCGCCCGATATAGGCGGCTGTAACCCCCGCCAGTCCCCAGGCGAACATCTGATATGGTGTCCAGGGGCCGTGACCGAGGAAGAAGTTGGAGACCAGCGCTGTCATGGCTCCAACCATGAACCCAGCCACCGGCCCGAAGACATATCCAGAACAGATCACTAGGAAGGTGCAGGGCTGCACCCCTGGCATGGCGGTGAAGGGGATCCGCAAAACCGCAGATATAGTTCCCAGCATGGATACCAGTGCTATCTCTTTTGAACTGAGAGCAACCACCTCGAACTCGAAATAGAAGGCTGCGATGGTCAACGTAGCGAGCACGCCTGCTATCAGCCCCCAATTCATAAGCGCATTTAGTGGGCATGAGGGGAACGCGGGAAGAACGAAGACGGCTATACATATGGCTAGTATGAGACCGAGGCAAATGTAACTTTTCCTCATATCAATAGGTCCAGCGCTTCATCGGCGGTTAGTATGTCTCCAGGAACACCATATTTTTCAAAGGCCTGAACCAGACGGTTCACTTGAGGTGAAAACAGGAGCGCCTGCGAAAGAACGTCCCGTTTGCCCCCATCCACCACAACCCTGCCCTCACCGAGCAGTATCACCCTATCGGCGTGCTCCGCCACCGTCTCCACATCGTGGGTTACCAGAATCACCGTATTCCCCCTGTCCCTGTATTCCTCTAGGAACCTCATCAACTCGCTCTTGAGTCTATATTCCATCCCCCTGGTTGGCTCATCCAGTATGAGCACGTCGGGCTGGGCGACGAGAACGGATGCCAGGGCAACCCTTTGCCTTTCCCCGCCACTCAACGAGCGTGGATATTGTCTGCTATATTCTTTCAGGTTGAACCTCTCCAGCATCTCATCAACCCTTGATGCTATCTCCCGGCCTCGATATCCCAGATTCTTCAAGGTGAAGGCAATCTCCTCCTGCACAGTATCGGCGAAGAGGTGATCATTGGGATTCTGGAAAACGTAGCCAACCCTTTGCGCCATCTGGGCGATGGTAGCCTCTCTGGTATCGATTCCTGCCACTCTCACCTTTCCCTTTGTTGGCTTCAGCAATCCATTGATATGCTTGACCAGCGTACTTTTCCCCGAGGCGTTCCTCCCCATGATGGCGACGAACTCCCCCTCACATATCCTCAAGTTTACATTCTTCAGGGCGGTGAGCCCCTGGGGGTAGACATGCCACAGGTTCTCTATCTCGATTATCGGTTTACCCTTGACCCTCTCATCCTGAGGCTGTGTCCTTCTTAGTCCCTCCCTGAAAACTCTCTCCAGCATCACCCTCCCCTCCTTCACGGTGAGGGGGATGTTATCGAGGCTGACGCCCTTTTGCTTTAGCTTTTGCACCAGCCTGATTATCGGGGGTATGCCAACACCGATGTCGGCTATTTCCCCATTGTCTAATATAGCCCTGGCCCCTCCATCGGCAATGGCTCTTCCTTCATGTATTACTATTATCCTATCTACGAGATGGATAACCCTATCCAGCCGGTGTTCAATCAGTATCACCGTGATGCCTAATTCATCGTTCAAGCGCTCAACGATTGAGAGGACATCCTCAGCGCCCTTGGGGTCCAGCTCCGAGGTGGGCTCATCCAGCACCACGATATCCGGATGCAGCGCCAGGACGGAGGCGATGGCAACCTTTTGTTTCTCGCCCCCGGAGAGCTCATGCACTGGCCGATAACGAAGGCTGGCGATGCCCAGGGTATCGAGCGATTCCTCGATCCTCTTGGCGATGACATCCCTGGGAAAGGCGAGATTCTCCAGGCCGAAGGCGATTTCCCTCTCCACATCCATAGCCACAAGCTGATTCTCAGGGTCTTGAAACACCATCCCCACCTTGGTCGCCAGTTCCTTGGTTGGATGTCTTAATACATCGAGGCCCCCTACCTCCACCCTGCCTGTTATCCTCCCGCCATGGAAATGGGGTATCAGGCCATTCAGACATCGGCACAGAGTTGACTTCCCCCCGCCTGAGGGGCCGGTCACCAGGACAAACTCCCCATCCTCGATCTCGAGGTTGATATTCTCCAGCGCTGGTACGCTGGCACCGCTATAGCAGAAGGTGAGGCTATCCATCCTAATCAAGGTCAATCCTCCGCTTTAGATAGGCCAGGGGCAGCATCATGAGTAGAAGAAGCGCCAGAATAGATAGCATAAGCCCTTCCAAAGGCCCGATATTCATGCCGCCTAAAGTGGGATAGTAGCTATACTCGCCTTGCCCCAGAAGGCTCATGGAGATGCCCATAGCAAGGAGGAGAAAGAAGAAGGCGAGTATGGCGATGTCAACAGTGCTCATGCCTATCCTGTTGTAGAATGTCCTCTTCGCCCCGTTTCCAAAGGCCCTCGATTCCATCGCCTCCGCAACCTGAAACGCTCGATCCAGTGAGTTGGAGAGCAACGGGATCATGATTGTCATCCGTCCCCTGATTTTCTGAGGCAGGCCCCCTTTATCGAGCTCCAATCCCCTTGACCGCTGAACATCGGTGATGGTTCCGATATCGTCGATCAGGGTGGGAACAAACCTGGTGGCGAGCGAGGTAACCAGCACTGACTTATAGGGCAACCTCATCTTTATCATTGCCAGCATCAGGTTATCGGGATGAAGGGTGAGGGTGAGTATGGCGAAGGCGGAGATTATTGCCGTAAGGCGCACTGCATTCCCTATTCCGCAGAGTATGGCCTCCAGGGTTATCTTGGGGGTGCCCCATATCGGGATGTGGAATGGAAACTGATATAGGACATGCGAGCCTTGATTGCTCACCAGGGCATTTATCACTATTACCAGCAGGCACAGATAGAAGCTGAGCTTCATAATGGAAGCCCACTCTTTCCATACCCTCGCCGCCCACACCAGGGGCAGCGTCGATACAAATAGCGCCAGGAGGTAAAGGGGGTTATCGAAGAGCAGGGCAAGGACCAGAACGCCACTAATCCACGCCAGCTTGCAAAAAGGGTTGAGCTTGTGGATGACGGTTCCCTTATCCTGGTATCTGAAGCTTATCACTAGGGCACCTTGATTATCTCTCCATTTACGATTGCCACTGCATAGGCATATCCGAATTCGGCGTGTTGATTGACAAGGGCACTAGCTGCCGTCCTCACCCCGGCCTCGTTTGTGCCTGACACTACCCACACCACATTTTCGCACGCCCCTACGCCATCCGGGTTCCATGGGCTCTGGGTCGCCTGGATCACTCCACATCCCGTTCCATATTCGGCCTCGACCTTGCCTTTAGCATTCAGAACCTTCATCTCGCCATCATCGAAGTGGACAAAAAAGCCGAGGCGTTGGTAAACCCGGTCTAGCTCCTCGATGAGTTCGCAGTCCATAGTGCCCAAGATTATCAGGTTGCAGGATTTCTTCTCCTCCTTGGTGAGCTCATCGACTCCTTCGACGGAGACACCCTCCACCCCTAATTGGGCCAGCCTGCTCCCCAGAGCCTCGGCATCCTCTCCCAGCCCGTTTGCATATACGATCACGGTGGGGTGAACCTGCCCGCGATAACCGTGTAGAAAAGGCTCGGGGAAGTCACCAATGATTGCCGGGACCGCTATATGGAAGCTCCAATCGTGGAAATCCCAGTGCTCAAGATCGCCGTCGCGGAGCCTGTAGTCTGCTGCTCCCCTGTTAGCGGCGAGGCCATTAACATAGAAGAACCAGTCCTCTTTGGACGGGTGTTTTGAGCGAACGCCGTTTATAGCATCGACGAACCCTGCGCCATAGGCGGTCTCGACATCTGCCACCTGCTGCAGTGCTTCCATGGCTGAGGTCCCTGCCGCCACCTCTATCGTTTCATCGAGCATCAGCTCCTGGCCGAAGTTCTGGGTCACCACCACGCCTACCGTTATGTCGGCGCCGCTTCCCCCCGAAGCCTGTGGCGAGCAGGCACATAGGGCGGCAATAAAGAGGAGCGCAATTAGAGCCAGCGGCCTGATGCGCTTCATGCCGTCCTCCTGTTTCGCCAGACAAAGCACCCTGCTACCAGCACAGCGAGCGATACTACGCCTATGCTTATCACCATCGGCAGCAGCGAGCTACTACTGGATAGGGAGATATGAGCTGGCACCTTGACCCCAACGCCTACCTGAAGCCCTGAAGATGGCTCAAACGAAACCACGCAGATGTTTGCCCTGTGCTCGCCAGAGGCCTTTGATGGTGGCGCAAGAGTTAGCTTCACCTCTATGCTCTCACTTGGCGCTAAAGAGAATTCATCGGGGGCGATCTCAAACCAGCCTTCATATTCCCCCTCGGCATATACCTTGTAATGCGATTCCTCATTGCCGCTGTTTATCACGTGGAGAGTTCTTGTGGAGCCTGGCGAGCGAGCCTCAAAATCTAATTCGTGGGGGGATACCCCTACCCCTGCTGCCCACGCCTGATTTGGCAATAGCGCCAAGCATAAGATAACGAGTAATATCAAGAACCCGATCACCCTGGCTATCATTTCCACCTCCTGGCCCATTTCTGTAAGGGGGGGGGGGGGGGGGGGACAACATAGCGCCCCCCCCTTACACTGCATTTTTAGAGGAGCTACGGAGCTTCCGTAGCCCAGAAGATCAGTGTGCCTGCCATTTCGCCGATCCCGGCGTAATCCTCGGGGACGGTGAGGGTAACCTGGGTCTCCTGTGAGTTGTCTCTTGTAATGGTCGCTTCAAACAAATCCCACAGACTACCATCGAGATTTAATCCCGCTACAAAGAGGTTCTCTGCATCATCGGTGGCCTCAGCAGTTACTAGGACCGTCCACGCACCGGCATTGGTGATGGTTATCGGGTGCGGGTCGCTGGTATCTCTGGGGCCCAGCTCCCCAAAATCGATGGCCGATGGCTCGACCTCAATGGAGATGGCGGGGATAATGGTGGCTCCAAGGGTGACCTCACCCTGCGAACCTGGGCCTCCGCCCTCGCCTATGGTCACCGTAACCTTGCCGCTTCGGATAAAACCATCCTTCTCGGCAAACACCTGAAGGGTGGCATCGTGGTCTACGGAGATCGCTGCCGTACCGTCAGGGCCGGTTAGATAGTCCACGTCGGCATGCACCGTTGCCTCATCGAGAGGGGCCCAAGCCTGCGTACTGTCATCGTAGTAGGTCACGGTGGCGGCGAACTCTTCATCGACCGCAACCTCAGTCTTGTCCATTGCTATCTTCAGTGGCGGCGCATCCCAGGCTCCCCAGTAGAAGAGCACCTCCTCATGAGGGGGATTGGGCGGTGTGGTCTGGTTCAGTATGAAGTCGGCGCAGCCCACCATCGGGCTGGAGTAGTCGACCCGATACATCCATCCACTCATCCCCTCCGGCTCCTCCCCGTTCACTGAGTACAGGTAGAGGCCATAAGCAGTGTCCTGCACCACATAGGTAAAGCCGCCGGCCTGGGAGGCCTCATCCATGGCCCCCAGCGCAGTGGGATCGGGCAGATAATGTGAACCGCCCAGGTCATCTGTTATCGTTGAGTCGGTAACGGTTACATCCCCGCTCCAGATGGTTGCATTCTGCCCCTCGATTCTGACGTGAACCGATACGCCCTCCACTGGCTCCAGGACCTTCACCGGGTATGGCTGGCCCAAGAGCGCCGGTATGGCGTAGGCAGTCATCAGGGCTTTATTCGACGGTGTGCCCGACTGCCAGTTGAAGGAGCCATCCGGGTTCTGGAATGTCAGCAGGTCATCGACTGGATTGTTACCAGTTCCGCTCTCCCAGGACACGCTGGTGGGGTCTTGCCCCGCAGCTACTATGGCATCGATGGCCCAGGAATCGGAGGCCGAGTTGGTTGCGCCCCAGGATTCGAAACCGCCACTGTCCATCTGGGTCGATTTGATATAAGCCAAAGCGTTCTGGATAGCGGTTGCCCCCTGAGGCTCCCCGGCGGCAATGAGAGCCATTACAGCGGCAGCGGTGTCATCAACATCGCTATCCTGCCCCACCCCCCAGCTCCAGCCGCCATCACCGTTCTGGTTGCTTTTGATGAAAGCCACTGTGTTCGCTATGTTCTGCGAGCTCTGGCTTTCCCCGGCGGAGATAAGGGCCATAACCCCCCAGAAATCGTCGTTCACAAGCGATGCATCGCCGATCTGCGTGCCGTCGTAAGCCGCCTCGAGCAGGGCGACGAAGTCTACGCCGCCGAAATCCGTTGGGTCTTCATCGGCGGCAGCTATGGCCAGGATCATCCTCTCATAATCCATGACCGAGGTGGCATCGCCGGCGTTGGCAGCCAGATAATCGACTATGGAAGGGTTGCTCCCCACTTTCCAGTCGTGCGGGTCCTCTCCGGCGGCAGCTATGGCCATAGTGGCCCACGCCGAGGTTGCAAAATCGCTTATGCAGCCATCCGCTCCCTGCTCACCGCGGAGATAATCCAGGGCGCTGGCGACTTCGGTGTCAGTTGGCTGTAGAGGATAAGTCGTAGAGGCCAGCGCTGACAGGGGGAGCAAAGCTGGCAGCAGGAGGGCGCAGACGAGCAATACGGCGATAATGGTAACGCTCTTAGCCTTTACTCTCAATTTTTCACCTCGCTGTTTTTATGTTTACTAAGCATTCATAACCAAGTAGCTAAACCGTCGTTTCCCCCTTTCTTTCCTGGCGCCAGGAAATCAAGTTTAGTGGATTATAATCTACTGGGCTGGATTATAGTACCAAAGTACTAGAGATGTCAATGCCCTGATGGGGGTTTTTCAGTGGAGATTACGACTTTATCCTGAGGTCAAAAATAAGAAATCGGCGCTCAGGGATTTGTCCTTCCCCGCACACCGATTTGATAGTCGAGAGGATGGCTATGGTTAGTGCAAGCCTTTACACCCCTCAGGTTCTTCGCGTATCCAGGAGTTCGTAGTCTATGTTCTTCTCTTCCAACCTCCGGATCAAATCCGAGGTATCATCATCAACGCAAACCACCACTGGGGATAGCCCGCTATACGCCGCTTCGACCACTGCATCCCTCGCACCGTAGAAGTAAAGGGGTTCGGCGTCTATCTGTCTCAGGGCGACTAAGGCCTCTATGCCAATTGCGCTAACAAGCTTCTTGCCCTGAATTCCCTTCCTCAATCTGTCAAGGTCTGTGTGTCTAGAGCCGCCTCTCTGGATCCCGGGCACCTTCAGTATGGTTACCTTACCTATCTCTAGTGGCACTATCCCATCTATTTCTGAGACGCCCACGTCTTCACCCTTCTTGGCCTCGGATACAGCTATGCCCCTGGCTCCAGCATCGGGGTTATCGGTGGCGAAAAGCAGCCCGCCCCTCATAACCAGCCCTACTTTTTGGCCTTGAGACAGGTCGCAATCTGCTACTGCGGCGCAAACCGATATACTGGCTACCGCCTTCTGCACCGTATTGGAATAGCTTTGCCATTCTCTAAGCCCTTTCAGTATCCAGTCCACACCCTCTTCGGTGACTCTATATCTGGATCGCCCTTCTGAGATAAGCCAGCCGTCTTTGACCAGCTCCCGGACATAATCGGAGACCGCCTGAGGGGTGAGGTCAAGCCTTTTGGCAATGTCCCTCTGCTGTATATCTGGTTGATTTGCGGCTACCTCGACCAGAATCTGAAACTTGGTAGCCAGGTTTTTGCTTCGTAGTATCTCTGTCATACCTGACCCCAACTTACATGCATTCCATCTGTAGTGTAAGCTATTCGGAGGGAAATTAAAAGAGCGCATCCCCGGTAGAGCTTTTCGGGGCTTTGTTTTTTTTGCTCCGTTGGCTTATAATCTGTGAGAACAAGAACCACTTAGATAGCGTAACTGGTTCGGAAGAGAATGGTAGGGAAATACAATCCTCAGCAAATAGAGCGAAAATGGCAGCAGAGGTGGGCTCAAGACCGCCTCTATGAGGTTGGTGAGGATGACTCCCGCCCCAAGTATTACCACCTCACCATGTTTCCCTACACCTCGGGGGATCTCCACATCGGGCACTGGTATGCCATGGCCCCCTCCGATGTCCATGCCCGCTTTAAGCGGATGCAGGGTTACAACGTGCTCCATCCCATGGGCTTCGATGCCTTCGGTCTCCCGGCGGAGAATGCCGCCATCAGCCACGGCATCCACCCCTACGCCTGGACGATGCAGAACATCGAGAGGATGAGAAGGCAGCTCAAGAGCCTGGGCGCTATCTACGACTGGAGTCGGGAGGTGATCACCTGCCACCCCGATTACTATAAGTGGACCCAGTGGTTCTTCCTCAAGCTCTATCACGCTGGCCTCGCTTATCGAGGCAGGGCACCAGTGAACTGGTGCCCCAAGTGCCAAACGGTGCTGGCCAATGAGCAGGTGGTGGGTGAGGGGCTTTGTGAGCGCTGCAATACGGCAGTGATTAGAAAGGACCTGGAGCAGTGGTTCTTTAAGATAACCGACTACGCTGAGGAACTCCTTGATTACAGCCATATCGAGTGGCCGGAGCGGATAAAGCTGATGCAGAGGCACTGGATCGGCAAGAGTGAAGGGGTAGAGATCGCATTCGGCCTGGAGAAGGAAGGAATCGAGGAGAAGGAGATCCGGGTCTTCACCACCCGCCCCGATACTATCTATGGCGCCACCTTTGTCGTCCTCGCCCCTGAGCACCCCCTGGTGGATAAGCTCACCTCACCGGAGCGCAGAGAGGAGGTGGAGCGTTATGTCGATTGGGCGCGGCGCCAGTCAGAGATGGAGCGGGTATCCACAGAGAGGGAAAAGAGCGGCGTTTTTATTGGCGCCTACGCCATAAACAAGCTCAATGGGGAGCGAGTGCCCATCTGGATTGCGGACTACGTGTTGATGAGCTATGGCACAGGGGCGGTGAT
>JADFVG010000155.1 GCA_015222405.1 Chloroflexota bacterium | reverse complement strand
CCCGGCTTACCGATGACGCTGACGCTGATCTTTACCCCTCTTGGTCGCCCTAGGCTGCGGGGCAGCAGGAGGAGAATTTGTCGATAATCCGAACCCCACGCCAGGGCAATGGTCCTTCTCCTGCTATCATTCTCTCGTGACGGCGCTCGCCAAGGCTCACACAGTACCAGCTTCAGGTTGACAAGCAGCAAGGCTCAGTGTATGCTACTTGCACAAAAAACTCGCCTGCGACTCCTCTGAAATAGTTCCCATCTGATCATCCCAAACCCTTCCCTCGAAGTGGGACCTTGGTAGTCGGGCAAACAGCCCGGCTCATTGAACCACCAGGATATGCGCCTGTCTCAGTGCTGGCAAGGAGGCGATAAATGAAAGCGAAGAAACTAATTGTATTGACGCTTCTGGCCATTTTGGTGTTATCAACGTTCGCCTGTGGTGGTGGGGGTGAAGAGGAAGTGATATTTGTGAGTTCCGATAGTATGTCTAGCGGGACCTACAGTGATGGAATATGGACAGTTACCCTTGCAGCATGCAATTACCCAATTTCTGAAGATGAATGGGATGACCTTGTTGCCGAAACCTATTCGGGATGGGTACCGAATATCCTTGCGGCTATCACCTCTGATGGTAGGTATATATACACCACGGACACCTTTATGCAGCTTGAGGTTCAACCTCCCTTTGAGAGTTTCGGGTTTCTTACTTCTGACTTTACGTACGAAACGGCATGCTCATCGGGAATTCAAACCCAAATTTCTGCAAGCACTTGGGCCAAAACAGGTGAGGACTTTCCATTGACGTTGTTGTTTACTACCCCTGAGAAACGTGCGAGGCTCAGTGAAGTAGAGTATGAGATTTGGAAGGCCAAGGAAGCATGTAGAAAAGGCGAATGGATACGATTGGCACTGACCAACGCATCCTCGGAACCTATCACTGTGATTCCCTCTGCAACTTTAATCGATGCTCCCGGCGGTCCCTGGATTTCATTAGGTGAGTGGTATCAAAAATCCTACAGAATACCTGCTGAAGGCTCGGTTCTCGCTAAGTTTAGAGTTTCGGTGTTGGATGCGACCCCCGGTCAATACGAGTTTGACCTCCGTTTTGGCGAGTGAACTAGGGATATAATGTGCGATATGCTATTGGTGCAAAGACATTGGCTGGCCTCAGTGCTGGCAGCTAAAGGAGGCGGCAAATGAAAGCCGGCAAACTCATTGTATTTACGCTTGTGGCCATCCTGCTGTTATCAACATTCGCCTGTGGCGGCGGAGATGAGGAGGCAGCGCAGCCACCAGAGCCTGGGGCATATCTTGTTTATGAGGTTGACTTCGAGGGCACTGCTACACCCGAACTGGCTCTTGCTGAGCTGGAGGCAATCATCAAGGAGCGCATCTATGCCCATGCTTTGACACAGCCAGTGGTCATTGAGAGAATAGGAGACGACCGTATCTCGATATTCCTGCCCGATGTCACGGACATTGAGAAAGCTCGCGACATGGTCGGCAACACCGCGCAGTGCAACTTGCGGGAACTCATAGGTGGTCAGTGGGTAGTCGCTGAGGCCATGGGGCCTGATGAACAGATAATGCCGCTCACTGGAGCGCATCTCCTGGAGTGTCATCTATCTTATGACCAGTTGGATGCGGAATGGGCCTGTGACGCTGAGTTAGAGATAAGGTTTGGCCGCATAGGTGCACCGCTCCTTGGCGCGTTTACCCAACATCACATAGGCGAGACTGTTGGCATCTTCATTGGCGATGCCCCGCTGCTTCAAGTGGAGATAACGGAACGAGCCACCACTCGTCTTGAGATTGCCCCCTTGGGCTGCTGGTTAGCTGATTATCTCGCTGAGACGATTAATCAGGCCGCCTTGCCTCTGTGGCTGCGCTACGTCGGAGGCTATGTCTATCCCCCCCTTACTGAGCCACTTGAGGAGGAGCCTATGCCTACCCCAGCCGCAATGCCAGAGCTTGGTAATGTGAGCTATACCGACGAAACAAACGGGTTCTCTATCTGGTGTCCCCAAGATTTCTATCGGGACGAAGAGACTGACCTAGTGCTCCAGTTGGTGGGTCCGCGCGCTAGAGTCGCGGAAAAATTCGGGCCGGTCGCTTGGTGGTTTCCCGCCGTCAGCCTATGGAAGTATGAGGGTTACGCAACGTTATCGCTTTTATCTGACAACCGGGAGGCAGTTGTGCAGGAGCTTCCGGGATATACTCAGGTCTCCGAGGAGCGGGTCACGGTGGGTGGAGTAAGTGCGATTAAGCACGTCTTCGACTATAGTTACGAAGGCTACTGGAAAAGAGTTGCAACACTCTTACTGGTGGAAGATGGCACTGCCTATGTCATCGATTGTGTCGCCGGGCCCTCGGTGTGGGACGAATACGAACCCATATTTGATACTATAATGAATAGCTTCAGAGTTCTGGAGTAGGCTGGCTGCATGGGGGTTTTTTCAAAAGGAATCCGAGATTGAACAACAGTGATGTGCCTAGGTTAGAGTTTTCTGCTTTTGTGCTGGCCTTATGGGTCAGCATTTCTATGCTTTTGAGAGGAGAGGGCTATGGTGAAAAAGTGGCTTGAAAGGTATAAAGCAGTCATCATCATTTTCCTCATCGCCATCATCGCCGCCGGAGGGGTGGCGCTTTTTTATAAGCACCCCTGGGGAGGCGAGCCGCTGGAGATCGTCCTCACCAATCCCACCCCGGTCCTTGAGCCCGAGGCTGAGATATATGTTGCCGGGGCGGTGGTATGGCCGGGGTGGTACACCCTCGATGGGGATAGCCTCGAAGATGCGATCATAGCCGCTGGAGGGGCCACCAGCGATGCCGACTTGTCTAAGATCAAACTTTACATCTTTGAGAGCGACGCCAGCTTTGAGCCGCAGAAGATCGACATCAACCGAGCTGAGGACTGGCTGCTGGAAGCTTTACCCGGCATCGGCCCCACCTTGGCGCAGAGGATTGTGGATTACCGCAACCAGAATGGCCCCTTTGACCGGGTTGAGGATTTGATGGAGGTAGGTGGCATCGGTCAGGCGAAATACGATGGACTGAGAGACCTGATCACGGTGCAATAGGCGATAAGACAAAAAGAGGCTTAGGACAGCCAAGCAGCAATAGAACGAAAAAAGCCTGTAGGTCGAAAAGAAAAAATGGGGTTGGTCTATCTCAGCATTGCCTTTGTTAGTGGCATCTATTTCGGCTCAAGGCTAGACCTGCCGCTAGCTGTTGCCTTGCCTCTTATATTCGGTTTCCTCCTCATTGCCCTCCTGTGGCGCAAGGAGCGTTTTCTCCTCTGGGGCGGGCTATGCCTCGCCATCTTCCTCTGCGGCGCCCTCCGTTTTCAGGCGGTGCCCACGGGGGATGAGCTCCAGTCCTATATTGGACAGGGGACGGTGGAAATCGCTGGCGTGGTGGCTGAGGAGCCAGAGCCCAGGAATTCATCCACCAACCTTCGACTGTCAGCCAGGGAGATAAATGTAGATGGGGAGTGGAGGGAAGTCTCCGGCAGCGCCCTGGTGCGTAGCACAAGGTTCCCGGTCTATCACTATGGCGATATGTTGCAGGTGAGGGGGGAGTTGGAAGAGCCGGAGGAGCCGCGCCAGCCTGGAGACTTCGACTATAGGGCATACCTCGCCCGTGAGGGTATCTACTCTATAATCTATTATCCTGAGGTCGAGTTTCTGGAGGGCGGCCACGGGACAAAGCCGCTCCAGTGGCTCTACGACTTCCGAAGTCGGATGGCAGAATCACTGGAGACCTCCCTTTCCGAGCCCCAGGGTTCGGTGGCGCAGGCCGTCGTGCTCGGCATCCGCAGCGACATATCCCCATCCGTTTATGAGGACTTCCGAGACTCAGGGACGGCCCACATCCTCGCTATCTCTGGGCTTCACATGGCCATTATCGCTGGCATCCTGCTCAGCGTCTCGGTGTCGCTCTTTGGCCGGCAGAGGCCGACATATTTTGTGGTGACCCTGTGCGCCCTGTGGGCCTATGCCCTGCTCGCCGGGATGTCGCCCTCAGTGATGCGCGCCGCGATCATGGTCAGCCTTTTCCTCTTCGCCATATATCTGGGGCGACAGCGCAGTGTGATGACCGCCCTTGCCTTCGCCGCAGCGGTTATGGTGGCAATCAACCCTCAAATCCTGTGGCAGGTCAGTTTTCAATTGAGCTTCGTCGCGGTGACCGGGATCGTGCTCCTCGCCCCTATATTCCAGGGGTGGGGGGCGAGAACCAGGGCGCCAAATGTTGTCGTCGATAGCTTCTCGGTGACCCTGGCGGCAATCCTGGCCACGTTTCCGCTCATCGCCCACTATTTCGGCTACGTCTCCCTGGTTGGCCTCCCCGCCACCTTCCTCGTCCTGCCCGCACTTCCTGCCATTATCGTCCTCTCAGCCCTGGTGGGCTTAGTTGGCCTCTTTGCCCAGGTGGTGGCCCAGGTTATTGGCTGGGTGGCATGGCTATTCCTGGGATATATGACTGGGGTTGTGGGGCTTTTTGCTGCTCTGCCCTACTCCTCCTGGGAGGTAGGTGGGATGGACACTTACCTGGTTTGGCTTTACTACGGCCTGTTTTTGGCCGCCCTTTGGCTGGGAACGAGGAGGAAGCGGCTCTTTTCCGACATCGGGGCTACCGCCAAGGGAGCTGTCGGAGGGTTGGGTTCTATTTCCCGCAGGCTTCCGGCGAGATGGGTCATATTCCCTCTCCTTGTCATTGCCATTTTGGTGTGGGCGGCTGCCATAATAGCCCCATCAGGGGGCAAGCTCAGCGTCAGTATTTTAGATGTGGGGCAAGGGGATGCCATCCTCATCACTACCCCCTCAAATCAGCACATCCTGGTTGATGGCGGGCCAAGCCCGGAGCAGGTGACCCATGAGCTCGGGGAGCGGCTCCCCTTCTGGGACAGGAGCATCGACCTGGTAGTGCTCACCCATGCCCACGATGACCACGTTACCGGTCTGGTTG